>CAZCMC010000048.1:0-9902 GCA_964499665.1 uncultured bacterium
CGGCGGAGTCCTTCGACCCCCGCCTCGTCTGGGATTCGGGGGCGAACAGGGAGGGACGGCATGGCTGAGAGCATGGATCGCGACAACCTTCCGCAGGCCACGGTCGTGCGGAAGAGAAGCACGCGGATCTCGATCGTCTGGATCATCCCGATCCTCGCCGCGGTGGTGGCCATCGGGATTGCGATCCAGCGGGTCTTGAGCGAGGGCCCGACCATCACCATCGTCTTCAAGGCCGCGGAGGGCCTCGAGGCCGGCAAGACCTTCGTCAAGTACAAGGACGTGAACATCGGCCAGGTGACGGCGGTGCAGCTCACCTCCGACTCCTCCAGGGTAGAGGTGACGGCGAAGATCGTCAAGAGCGCGGCGGGCCTGATGGTCGAGGACACGAAGTTCTGGGTTGTTGAGCCGCGCATCACTGTGAGGGGGGTAGCCGGCCTCGGCGCGTTGCTCTCGGGCAACTACATCGGGGTCGAGGTCGGCAAGTCCGACAAGAAGCAGCGCACGTTCACCGGACTCGACACGCCCCCGATCATCACACGCGATGAGCCGGGCCGGCACTTCGTGCTCAAGGCCGAAAACCTCGGCTCGCTGGGAATCGGCTCGCCGATCTATTACCGTCGCCTGGAGGTGGGTGAGGTCATCGCCTACAACCTGGCGGGCGATGGCAAGGCGGTGGAGATCAAGGTCTTCGTCAACGCGCCCTACGACCAGTACGTCAATCCCGGAACACGCTTCTGGAATGCAGGCGGATTGGACGTCTCGGTCGGCGCGGGAGGAGTGGAGGTGCGCACGCAGTCTCTCGTCGCGCTGATCGAGGGAGGCCTCGCGTTCGACACGCCGCCCTTCGCCGCCAAGGCCGAGCCCGCCGCGGCGGACACGGTCTTCACCCTCTACAGTGACCAGGCCACCGCGATGAAGCAGCCGGACCTCCTCGGGGTGAACTACGTGCTCTATTTCACCGAATCGCTGCGCGGGCTGTCCGTGGGCGCGCCGGTCACCCTCCTCGGGCTGCCGGCGGGTGAGGTCACCAGCGTCGGTCTCGACATCGATCCGGCGACCATGAACGTTCGAGGGCGCGTGGAGCTCGTATTCTTCCTCCATCGTCTCGTCGCGCGCTTGACCCTAAAGCAGGCGGCCATCGGTGAAACCATCGAACGGAACGTACAACAACGCCACGCCTTCTTTCAGCGCCTGGTCGAGCAACGGGGGCTGCGCGCCCAGCTCCGGAGCGGGAGCCTGCTTACCGGGCAGCTCTTTGTGGCCTTCAACTACTTCCCGGACGCGCCCAAGGCGAAGATCGACTGGAGCGCGGATCCGGTGGAACTGCCGGTGACGCCGAGCGAACTCACGGACATCGAGCAAAAGGTGGCGGGGATTCTCGCGAAGCTCGACAAGCTGCCGTACGAAGCGATCGGCGCCGACCTCACAAAGGCGCTCGTCTCTCTCGACCAGACGCTGAAGGACGCCGACAAGGCAGTGAACCGCATTGACGCAGAAGTCACGCCCGAGTTGAAGGCGACCCTCGAGGAACTCCGCCGCACGATCGCCACCGCCGACGGCGTGCTCAAGAGCACGAACGCGACCCTCCTCGGCACGGACGCTCCCGGCCAGCAGGAGCTGCGCGACGCCCTGCAGGAGATCGCGCGCGCCGCGCGATCGCTGCGCATACTGACCGACTTTCTGGAGCGTCATCCCGAAGCCCTGATCCGGGGCAAGACCGAGGAGAAACCCTGATGCGCCACCTCATCGCCCTCGCCGCCGTCTGTGCGCTTGCCGCCTTTGCCGCCGCCTGCGCGTCGCCGCCGTCGCGCTTCTACACCCTCAACGCTGCCACCACCCCCGCCACAACGCCTTCCGCCCTCTCGATCGCCGTCGGCCCGGTTTCGGTGCCGGCGGTGGTCGATCGCCCGCAGATTGTCGTCAACACGGGCCCGAACCAGGTGCGGCTGGACGAGTTCAACCGCTGGGCTTCGCCGCTGCAGAACAATATCTCGCGCGTGGTCGCCGAAAATCTCGTCGCGATGCTGGGCACTCCGCGCGTGACCTTGTTTCCGCAGACGTTGAGCGCGAACGCCGACTATCGCGCCGCGATCGAGGTGCAAAACTTCGACTCGGCGCCGGGCGAGGCAGCCGTGCTGGACGCGGTCTGGACCGTGCGCCGGACGAAGGACGGCAGAACGGAGACGGGGCGCACCACCGTGCGCGAGGCGGTCCAGGAGAACGGCTACGATGCGCTCGCCGCCGCCCACAGCCGCGCGGTCGCACGCCTGAGCCGGGACATCGCCGACGCCGTCCGCGCGCTCGATCGTTCCGGACCGTAGCCGGAACTCGACGGCCGCAAGTCTCGGCACAGGCACTCGATAAAGTCTGCACCGCGCTCGCGAGCGGCTCCCCTCCTTTGGTAAAGGAGGGTCAGGGAGGATTTGCAGCCGTGTGTTCCAAGCGGGACGTGCACAAATCCCCCTCAATCCCCCTTTTCCAAAGGGGGAGGCCCGTCCAGCGGAGAAAACCGACAGGCTCGGAGGGGGCGAGCTGTCGCGGCTTCTTGTATTTCGTCCTCGCCCTGGCCGTGGCCACCTCTGTCGGCCGAGTGGCCGAGGCAGTGATCGCCAGGAGACATAGATCATGAGTTCCATGGCAATCAGTTGGATCGTGTTCGCATGCGTCTTTGGAGGCGCGCTGCTCGGTATGTGTCTTCGCGCCGTTTTGCCCGACCGTCATCTGAGTACCGATTCAAAGGATTTCGTGAAGCTGGCGGTGGGACTGATCGGGACGATGTCGGCCCTTGTCCTTGGCCTGCTGATCGCCTCGGCAAAGAGCTCGTTCGACACACAGGGCAGCGAACTTACGCAGATGTCCGCGAAGGTCATCCTGCTCGACCGCGCCATGGCCCATTACGGACCCGAGACGAAGGAAGCCCGTGATCTGCTCCGCCGCTCCGTTGTCCGCGCGCTCGACCGAATGTGGCCCGAGGCCACTTCCGGACCTGCACAACTGGAGCCGACGGCCGAGTCCGAAAGTGTCTATGACAAGATCCAGAAGCTCTCGCCGCGGAACGAAGCTCAGCGCTCGCTCCAGGCCCAGGCGCTACGGATCACTACCGACCTCCAACAAACGCGCTGGTTGCTGGTCGAGCAGCAGGGTGGCTCGATTCCCATGCCATTCCTGGTGTTGCTGGTTTTCTGGGTCACCATTATCTTCGTCAGCTTCGGCCTCATTGCACCTCCCAACGCAACCGTTATCGCTATCCTGTTCGTCTGTGCGCTGTCGGTGTCGGGTGCGATCTTCCTGATCCTAGAGCTGGACCAGCCGTTCGAGGGGTTCATTCAGATGTCCAGCGCTCCACTGCGCAACGCTCTTGCGCATCTCGGCCAGTAGGCCCGTGAGAACCAGAGGAGGATCTCGGATGGCGACGCGTGGACAGCGGACTCGACGCCCTGAATGGCCGCGTTTGTGGGCAAGCGGCGGTCTCCATTCACGACGTGGCGATTGCCGGCAAGGGCCACGCGCGCCGGTGACGCAGGCCTACCAGGAGTGCAATAACAAGTTCACAAACACATCCACAAGGTGACAGTGGAGGTGAAAGAGGGGAAGTCTAACGCGGAGGAGATCCTGACATGGCGCCCATGGGCCTGCTGTCGCGGTTGAAACATGAGGTGAAGCAGGTGGGGCTGGTCACGCTGTATTTTTTCTGGCTCTTCAGGCTATTGTGTGGGCGCCATGCAGCTTCCTCCCCTTTGTAAGGGGAGCAACCAAGGCTCAATCTCCTCCCCTTTGTAAGGGGAGGTGAGGTGGGGTAGAGCCCTCTACCTCCCCTCGCCCCTCCTGTATAGACTGGGGAAGGGTAAGGGAGGAGGCAAAGCCCCGACTTTCCTCGTCGCCGCGCTCAAAGACCCCATCGGCGCCAACCTCGATCGGATTCAGATCATCAAAGGGTGGCTGGGCAAGGATGGCAAGGTTCAGGAGAGGGTTTATGACGTGGTCTGGTCCGACGACCGAAAACCGGATGGGAAGGGCAAGTTGCCATCCGTGGGCAACACGGTGGACGTGGCGAACGCCACCTGGACCAACACCATCAGTGACCCGGAGCTGATCGCGGTCTGGAAAGACCCGGACTTCGATCCGTCGCTGCGCGCCTTCTACTACGTGCGCGTCATCGAAATCCCCACGCCGCGCTGGACAGCGTATGACGCGAAGTATTACGGCTTGAAAAATCTGGATCCAAAGATCCCGATGACCACGCAGGAGCGCGCCTACACCTCGCCGATCTGGTATTCGCCGTGAGCCCAGCAACGAGTTCGGCTACGCCAATTACGAGGTCGAAGGCGTTAGCCAGTGAGTGGTGTGGCAGTGAGCGGTTTTCAACTGATCAATTTAACGGGTGATTAACACGAGAAAGGAGAACTGTAAAGGCGCTCGATGAGGCCAATCCAAAGGGATGGACTGTCGTCAGCATGAAGCGGGATTGGAAGAAGGCCCTCCCGTTCGAGTGAGATCTCGATTTCCGGGCGCGGCATATTTATCCTTTTAATAAGGACGGATATGGTATTTAATGGTCCCTGACCAGACGGCGCATCGCAGCCTCGTGAGGCGCGGTGCTAGGATGACGCCGTGGAACAGGGGACACCTCTAAGACGGTCTAGCATCATGAACGCCAAACAACCCAAGCGCGTGGAGCCGGATTCGGTCATCGAAGCGTACAAACGCGACATCGATCGGTCGCTTCTTCGCGAGAACCTCCGGTTGACGGTGGAGCAGCGCTTCAGAAACCTTCAGCAACTCCAGCGATTCGCAGACGAACTGCGCACCGCGCCTCGGCGCAGTGATCCATGACCGATTTCGAGGCGCTGATTCGTCTGCTGGCCGGAAGCGGAGTCGAGTTCATCATGGTGGGCGGCGCCGCTGACACAAGATCTCGGCATCGTGTATCGGCGCTCTCCCGAGAACATCGCGCGGCTGGCTGCGTGCCTGGCCCCCTACCATCCGTACCTACGAGGAGCTCCGCCCGGTCTTCCCTTTCGCCTGGATGGCGACACGATCGAACGTGGCCTCAATTTCACCTTGATCACCGATCTGGGATCGCTGGATCTCTTCGGCGAAATCATAGGCGGCGGTCGGTACGAGGATCTCCAGCGCGATACCATTGAGCTCGCGTTGTTCGGCGTCACTTGCCGATGTCTGGGCTTGAACCGGTTGATCGAGGTCAAGCGGGCGGCCGGTCGCCCGAGAGATTTGGAGGCCATCGCCGAGTTGGAGGCGCTGCGTGATGAGCGCGAGGGGCAAGATCCAGCCCGCTCTTGAGATTGGGTGGTGACCCGGCAATAAATTGACAATTGCCTGAGCCCGGCCCTGGAAAGCGGTCTCTAGTACTTGATTGCGAAAGTTAGCGCACATACATTGTCATACCCGCGAAAGCGGGTATCCAGCAAAATCAATGGATTCCCGCTTAAGGAACCCGGGAATGACGTTACGTGTATTATGGCAATCAAGTACTAGGGGGGTTTCAGATAGTTCAGGCTTCATCTCCCGGGTGTTTCAAGATGAATGTGGCCAAAGGTAAGCCCGGGAGAGCGCGAAATCTCAATCTTGGGTGTTGTAGCTTCAAAATATCAATAGACTATCGGGGCACTACCGACAACGGAAAAACAACGGAAAAGGAGGGATGGTAGTTCATGCAACCACAGCACAGACCACGCACATCACCACACCGACTTGAGCGTCTGCGTCACCCCGTGGTGATTGCGCTCATCGCGCTGGGGGCAACAATGGCCCCCCATGCCGCCTGGGCACAGCAGGACGCTTCTGCCCAAGCGCAGAAGGACGCAACTACATCCGGTGGCGGCGGCAAGGCGGACGACGCTGCCGAGCTGGCGAAGAAGCTCCAAAACCCGGTGGCCAGCCTCATCAGCGTGCCGCTGCAGAGCAACTGGGATTTCGGCATCGGCTCCGCGAACGCGATGCGCTACTTGGTCAACGTCCAGCCGGTCATCCCGTTCTCGCTGAACGCGGAGTGGAACCTCATCACCCGCACCATCGTGCCGGTCATCTACGCCGAGTCGCCGGTCGAGGGCGGCGACAGCGCGGGCGGGCTGGGCGATATCACGCAGAGCTTCTTCTTCTCGCCCAAGGAGCCGGTCGGCGGCTGGATTCTGGCGGTGGGACCGGTGGCCCTTTGGCCCACGGCCACGGACAGCGCGCTCGGCGCCGGCAAATGGGGCGCGGGACCGACCGTCCTGGCGCTACGGCAGGAACACGGCTGGACCTACGGCGCGCTGGCCAACCACATCTGGTCCTATGCCGGCTGGGGCGACCAGAACGTAAACGCCACCTTCCTGCAACCCTTCGTCTCCTTCACGACGAAGAAGCAAACGACTTTCGGCATCAATACCGAGTCCACTTACGATTGGGAGAACAGTCAGTGGACCGTGCCCATCAACGTCTTCGTCAGCCAGTTGGTGAAGATCGGCGGCCAGCCCATTCAGTTTCAGGTCGGCTATCGCTATTACGCGGAAAAACCTGACGGCGGCCCCGACTGGGGCCTGCGCTTCACGGTGACGTTCCTGTTCCCGAAATGAGCGGGCCACCTTTACACGTCGCATCGACCGCCTTGCAAGCGAAATAGCGGGAGTCCCCCCCCTTTGCATAAGGGGGGTAGGGGGGATTTGGGAAAATCTCCCCTGACCCCTCTTTCTCAAAGAGGGGTCACCTCACCGCTTGCCGGACTAGCGAGCGCCGACCAGAAGATACGGTGCAAAGGTTGGGCCTTGTGGAACCCAAGAACAGAGATAGGAGTCGTCTTTGCGAGTGAAACCCTTCGGCTCTGCTCAGGGCAGGCTCCGCAATCTCGCTCTGCCGCATTGGGATTGCCACGCACCCTTCGGGTGCTCGCAATGACAGATACTTCAGGGCGTTGGTAAGTCTATCTCTGTTCTTGGGTGGAAACGCCTGATTGACAAATGCTCCAAATTCGCCGAAAATGGAGCGTATGAAAAGTCATTGCACTTACCTATCAAATATGATAACTAATTTCCATGAAATGGCGAGACTTCCTCCGCATCGTGGGAGAAGAACCTGTCTTTACTTCCGCGCTGCTCCTGGCGGGAGACGTGTCACCGGTCACGATCCACCTGCAGCTCAGCCGCTGGGCCAAGGCGGGCAAGGTCATCCCATTGCGCAGAGGTGTGTATGTCCTGGCTGAGCCCTATAGAAAGGTGTCGGTCCATCCTTTCTTGCTGGCAAACCGGATCAAGAGGGGCTCGTACGTCAGTCTCCAGTCGGCCCTTGCCTACTATGGGATCATTCCGGAATATGTTCCTGTCATCACCAGTGTTACCACCGGTCGGCCGGAGAATGTGACCTCGGGGGTCGGCACCTTCGCCTTCAGACATGTCCGCAAGTCTCTCTTCACCGGTTATCGGCGCATTGAGGTTGCTCCAAAGCAGTTCGCCATGATCGCAACACCCGAAAAGGGTCTTCTCGATCTTTTGTATCTGACCCCACAGGCGGACCGAGGCGAGTATCTCAGTGAGCTCCGGCTCCAGCACCTCGATCAACTCGACATGGAAACTTTAAGTCGCTTGGCAGACGAGAGCGGAGCTCCAAAGCTCGTGCGTGCCGCGAAGCGTATCGTTCGGTTCGCTTCGGAGGCAACATACCAAGAGTTATGAAGGGCTATCTCGCAGACCTTGTGGCTCCCGAAGCCAACCCGTTGCGGAGAAAGAACCTTGTCCGCGAATACCTCCAGGCGCGAATTCTCCAGGGCCTGCAAGAACACCGAGCGTTTCTCAACTGGGCCTTCTTGGGCGGAACCGCGCTCCGTTTTCTCTACTCTATGCCACGGTACTCCGAAGATCTCGACTTCTCGGTCGTCCACCCGAAAAGGGACCATCGCTTTCGGGAGCTTCTCGAGAAGCTTAAGTTCGCGTTTGAAGCAGAAGCGTACTCGGTGAAGATCAAGGCGAGCGACGCCAAGACGGTTTGCTCGGCCTTTCTCCGTTTTGAAGGGCTGCTGTTTGAGCTGGGTATCTCCCCACGGCGACACGAGATGTTGTCGGTCAGGATCGAGATCGACACGAATCCTCCTCTGGGAGCGAACACGGTAACGACTATTATCCGGAGATATGTTACCGTGAATATCCTCCATTACGATAAGCCATCCCTGCTTGCGGGAAAGCTGCACGCCGTGCTGACACGAACGTACACAAAAGGCCGCGACCTCTACGACCTCGTCTGGTACCTCGCGGATAGAACATGGCCGGCGCCGAACTTTGAACTTTTGAACGCGGCGCTCAAACAAACAGGATGGCGCGGCGAGCGTGTGACGGAGAACAACTGGCGGGATCTTCTCAAAGTCCGTCTATCCCAACTCGATTGGGAACGCGCCGCCGCCGATGTTCGCCCCTTCTTGGAACGCGACCAAGACGCAGCCTTGGTGACTGAAGAGACCTGCCTCAAGCTGCTGGCAGAGTAACAACACTACGGCAAACCCACGAAGGAGATGGGGTATGAGACCTGTGTTAGGCTTCGTGAAGACAACGCTCATCGGCGGTCTGCTCGTGATCCTGCCGATCGAGGCCTTCGCTTCACAGTGACGTTCCTGTTCCCGAAGTGAGCGGGCCACCCTCACACGGAGTCCCCCCTTTGCAAAAGGGGGGTAGGGGGGATTTGATTCCCCCCTTTCGGAAAGGGGGAGCAAGGGGGATTTCCAGAAATCTCCCCTGGCCCCTCTTTGGCAAAGAGGGGAAACGCAATCGACAAGGTGACCATCGAGGTGGAGTAATGCGTGGACGAGCGCAATGGGATGTCATGACCTGCTTAGGCGCGGTGCTTGGCGTGACCGCGCTCGTGGTAGCGGCCTCGGGCGTGCACGCGCAGGATCTCGAGCCGAGAGAGTACGCAAACATCCCGGTCGGGCTCAATTTCCTAATCGCAGGCTATGTCTATTCAGAAGGCGGCGTGACGGCAGATCCATCGGTACCGTTGGAGGACGCCAAAATCCAGATCCACGGCACCGTCCTCGCCTACGCGCGTTCCTTGGATGTGTGAGGCAAGTCCGGGAAGTTCGACGTGGTGCTGCCCTATGCCTGGGTATCGGGAAGCGCCACGTTCGCGGGCCAGCCCGGCCAACGCGATGTGTCCGGGTTTGGCGATCCGAGGTTCCGTTTCTCGGTCAACCTCTACGGGGCCCCGGCCCTCTCGCTGAAGGAGTTCGCCGACTACAAGCAGGATGTCATCGTTGGGGCCAGCGTGCAGGTGTCCGCTCCCGGCGGCCAATACGACTCCAGCAAGCTTGTGAACATTGGGACCAATCGCTGGTTCGTCAAGCCGGAGATCGGGATCTCCAAGGCCTTGGGGCCGTGGACGCTGGAGCTCGCCACCGGCGTAAAGTTCTATACTGACAATGGCAATTTTTTCGGCGGCAAGACCCGCGAGCAGGATCCCAACTACACCGTGCAGGGACACCTCCTCTATCATTTTCGTTCCGGTGTGTGGGGTGGGGTGGACGGTACCTACTACACCGGCGGGCGCACGACGCTCGACGGCGTGAGGAGCGATGATCTTCAGGAGAACGTACGCCTGGGCGTTACCCTCGTGCTGCCCGTGGATCGGCACAACTCGATCAAACTTTTCGGCAGCACCGGCGTATTCGCCCGGACCGGGAGCGACTTCAACACGGTCGGGGTCGCCTGGCAATACCGCTGGGGCGGAGGGCTTTAGGGGAGAATCACGGGATGGAGGACGCTGAGCAGTTCTAGGCCGCGCAAGCAGATCATCGCAATCGGTGGAGCAGAGCGCCAGTCCATGCTCCAGTGCCAATGAGGAGACGCATGGGGCACGGTCCAGATCTCTCTGCTGCCTGGCTCAGCCGACCAATGGATTTCGAACAATTAGCCCTGGAAATC
>CAZCMC010000049.1:0-9818 GCA_964499665.1 uncultured bacterium
GGATTCTCCGTGATCAAGTAGCGGCCAATCGCCTTGAGGAGGAATGGGTAGCCGACATACAGCACCAAGCCCAGGAGCGGGAGGACGATCAGCCATCGAATCAGCTTCCCCACCATCGTGTCGGCCAGCCCTCGATCCTGCTACACCATCATCGACCAGCCCCGCCGCTCTTGTCCACTGGAAGCCCGCGGCCCTCTTCCCACCGGACCGCCTCTTCAATCAACTCGAGTCGCGATGGATGCGCAGTGGGAGCGCCGGAAACCATTCTGCCGTTGACCAGGGCGCCCTCCACCATCGTCAAGCGCCTGGCCCGGATCTCGCCCTCGACCCGGGCGGTGGAGAGGATCTCAGCCCGTTCCGACGCCATCACGGTCGCCTCCACCTGCCCGGCAATCAACGCCTCCCACACCGAGGCCCGTCCACGCAGGCAGCCGCTCTCCAAGAGGCGCAATGTCCCGCGCAAATGAATCTCGCCGTCCACGGTCCCCGCCACGGTCAAATCCTCCGTTCCCTCGATCTTTCCGCGGAGGGTCATGCCGGTTGGGATGATCGATCTCGTGAGATTGCCTGCCCTATCTGACATTGCCCCTCAGTCCGAACAGTCACCTGCAGGGTAGAGAAACCGACAGTTGCGACACGGGGCCTTACAACCCATCACGAGATCAGGGATGGGGTAGCCGCAGCGAACGCACCGCAGGTCGGCGTCACCTTCGCTCTGCTGCCCCGCCAACCACACCACCCGCTGCCGCTCGAGGACATCCGCGCTCATTGATCATAGCTCCCGGTCGATGACGATCTCGATCGGCGCCTCACCGATCTTTACCGGATTTCGCCTGTAGCTGCCCTCAAGGTCGCCCGGCTGGGCGGGGCCAGCAGCACCGCCCTTCTTTATCCTGGCGATGATCGAGACCTCACCCTCGAATGGGCCGCCGGCCATCACCATATCCTCTGGGCCGAGGCGAAAAGAGACCGGAAAAGAAAGGTTCGGGATCCGCTTCACCGCCAGAGGCGGGCCAGGGCCTCTTCTGGCGATGACAAAAAGGACGTCTCCAGCGGAGATCTTCTCTGACAGGCTCGGGATGATGTGCACCGTCCCGGCGAGAGCCTTTCCTCCCCCAGAGGACGGGGCCACGTTGTAGAGATAGGTCGTGGTATGGTCTGGCCCACCTTCTCGCCTGAGCGTGAGGATCACTTGCCATGGACCGGGCCTATCAAACTCGACGGCGGATTGATAGACGCCTCTTCCCGCTGGCTCAGGGATAGCCACGGTCAGGGTGCCCATCCCCTCGATGCCGTACTTCAACTCGACCTTACCATCAGCGAATGACGTGCCGTCGGCCGCAGTCAGGCGAATCTGCAGCCGATTGAGCCCGAGCCGCGGCGGATCTGGATCGTTACTAATAGCGAGGCTGACCTCCCCTAAGCTCTGTGGACCGCGAGGCGGGGAGAGGCTGGAGATCAGTGCAAGCGTCACAAGAGCGCCGAGACCGACTAAAGACAGCCACGAGAGAAGCGTGCTTTTGAGCCACCTCCCCTCTCTCGTCTCTCTGGCCATGCCCTGTTCGATGGACGCCTGCTCCCTCAGACAGCTCGCCTGCTCGCTCTGACGTTCGTTCAGGCAGGCCGACGAAGATTGCCGTCCTCCTCGGGCGAAAACGGCCGCTGGAGTCGGCGCGGCCTGGCGATGATCCGCCGTAGGCGGCCCTGGAGGCGCAGCAACAGACGCCCCAGTGATGACCGGGCGAGACGCTCCAGCGTCCCGAGGCGGGCAAGGACATGACGATGCGCCTCGTCCACTTCTTCCGCCAGTTCCCGCTTCCAGGCGCCGGATGCCAAGGGCGCGGTGAGCCCTCTGACGCAGACGGCGTAGTCCAGCGTGAAACGTGTCAACCGATCGTCGCCGATGCCCTGCAACGCGAGACGCAGCCCCTGATCCTCCTCCTTCGGAATCCGGTCCGGATCGTTCTCCCGGAGCTTGGTTTCGAGTCTGGCGAGCATCTCTCGAACCAACGCAAGCTGCCGTACTAACGGATCGCCCTCGCGTGAGGGACGAAGAGCGGACACACCCATCACCACCCTATGCGCCGGTCAAGAGAACGCCCGTCCCACCGCACTCCGGACACGGGATGGTCCCGTCCCCCCCACACTCTTCGCAGGCGGCAATCCCTCCACCGGACTCCCAGATCCCTCCGCCCCCACGGCATTGCGGACAGGACACCATCTCATTCCCCTCACAGGAAGGGCAGACCCGCCGCTCTTCCCGATGTCGCATGGTGTGTTCTCTCGCACAACGTCTTGCCAGGGTGAGAATAATATGCTATCCAGGCTAAGTCAACTTCAAAACCGGCTGGCAACGGCGGGGGTCAAGCGGATGACGAAGTGGTGCGGGTTGGTCGGCGTAATCATGATAGCGGCTTCCATCGCGGCAGCCCGGGCGGCGACGGACCAGCCTCATCAGAGCCTGGATATACCATGGGAAAGGCTTGACCTCGCCTCTCAGCGACGATTGCGCGAGGTCACCGAAAAGGCCGTCTTCTTCAGGGATGTGCTCGGGATCACCATCAGGAGTCGCCAGCCGGTTTTTGACTTCCTGATCGAGCACCCTGATTTCGCCGCGACGGCCGGTCGAATCCTGGGAACGGTTAACCATCGGATCGTCAAGGAGCGGGAGGGAGTATTTTCGGGAGACGATGCCCGGGGCGCCACAGGGACCTTCGAATTGATGTACGCGCGGCCGGGGAAACGGATCTACCTGGCCAAAGGGACCTTCGTCAAGCGGTTACTTCCCACCATCCATGGCCGAATCGTCTTGGTCATGGTGTACGAGCACCTGACCGATCAGACAGGGGGGAGCCGCGTGATCAACCATGTCCGGGGTTACCTCAGAATCGACAACGCGACCCTCGGCGTCCTGGCCCGTATCGCATCACCGATAGTGGGCCCAATCGTCGATAAGAAGGTTCTACGAACCTTCGGTGCGGCGGCCCAGCTCATGGGGCAGGCTTACGACAATCCCGCCTCCCTCTACCGCACCCTGGCCAGCAGCCCGGAGATCGCCAAAAGCGACCTGCGAGAATTTCGGAAGGTCCTCCGCTGTTGCGCAGAAGACGCTGGCCCATCGAGATCTCTAAGGGTCGTGCGGGTGAACGAATAGTTGTTGACAGCGGGCATAACCTTCACGTAGGGTCACACTTCCAGATAGGGCAAGAGAGAGATGGGGTATGAACCGCCTTCCGGGCCCTCAGAGCACCCTGATGACTTTGAGGGCCATGCTGTTTTCCGGGATTGGATCGATGCGCAACCTCAGGTTCAACTGACACGAGGGGGCAAGCAGGTGGCATGACGATTGTATCCCTGCATCCTGATCCCGTCGATTCTTCTCCCGTGGCCGCCATCACGGCATCGGAGACAATCGGGGACATTGTCCGCTACCAATCGGAGCGCCGGCCGAACGAGGCCTGGGGGTATCTGCTCCGCGACCTCGACCCGGGTGAGCCGGTTCGGTTCGGCACGGTGCGCCACGACGCTGAGCGGGTAGCCGGGCTCCTGCAGGAGCTGGGGGTCCGGCCGGGAGACCGGGTACTGATTATGCTCCCCACCGGCCTGCCGATCCTCCATGCGCTGTTCGGCACGTGGCTCGCCGGCGCGGTTGCCGTTCCTACCTACCCGCCTTTCCTTCTACCGGCTGAGTTGCTCCGAGCGCTGGGAGTGGCTCGGACCACAGGCACCTATGCGGCAGGACGGTGGGTGATCGACCGGCTTCTCCGCCGGCCCTCCGCGCGGCGTTGGCGACAGGGCAAGGGATCAGGGCGGGTCCTGCTTCCGGTGCTGGAAGGCCTCCAGCGTCTCACCCGCTACGTCGATCAGCAGGTGCACATCTGTCAGACCGCGCGCCCCCGGGTGGTGATCGCCGAGCGCCACTTCGGCCCGGTCTGTCGCACGGCCGCAAGATTTCTCCCCGAGGCCCCTGCCTTTCTCGCGGCGTCCGACTTGCTCCAGTCGGGGGCCACGTTTCGACCACCGAGCCTGGATGCCTCGGCCACAGCGCTTCTCCAATTCACCTCGGGGTCAACCGGACTCCAGAAGGGCGTTGTGCTAAGCCATGGAGCCATCCTGGCCAACATGCGCTCGTTCGGTGAAGCAGTGCAGCCCAGGCCCGATGACAAGGTCGTCTCCTGGCTCCCGCTATACCACGACATGGGATTGATCGGGACTACGCTCGGGACCTTCTCACTGAGTATACCCACCTACTTGATGTCGCCCACCGACTTCACCCGCAATCCAGTACGCTGGATGTGGGCGATCCACCAGTTCAGAGCGACGGTCTCGGTCGGGAACAACTCGGCGTTCGGCCGGCTGGCTCGGATGTGCCGGATTTCCCCGCGCCGGTTCGAACGCCACCAGACCTACGGAGATGGCAACCGCCTCGACCTCTCCTGCCTCAGAATCATGATGAATGGATCAGAGCCGGTCACCGTCCAGGCGATGGAGGCATTCCAGCGTGAGTTCGGCCCGTTCGGCCTCCGACGGGAGGCGCTGTCTCCGGTCTATGGGCTGGCCGAGATGGCGCTGGCCGTCTCCTTTCCCGACCTCGACGCCCCCTACCGGGTCTTTCGGGAGCGCGGGGAGGAGTGGGTGTCCGTCGGAAAGCCTCTGCCGGGATTACAGATCCGGATTGTTGACCGCGAAGGGAACGAGCTGCCTCCGGGGCGGCTCGGCGAGCTGATCGTCGCGGGACCGAGCATGATGGATGGCTACTTCGGGGACCCTGCGGCGACCGCGCAGGTCATCCGGGAGCGGGACGGGCGGCGCTGGCTGCATACCGGCGACGAAGGGATGATCGACTCCGCGGGAGAGCTCTATATTACCGGTCGGCTCAAGGAGGTCGTCATCAAGGCCGGCCGCAACTATGCCCCCTCCCACCTGGAGGAGGTGATCGAGCAAGCTGAGGGCGTGCGCCCCGGGCGAAGTGTCGTCTTCGGGGTGACCGATGCCAGGAGCGGGACCCAACGCGTGGTGGCGGTCGTCGAGCTTCGCGATTCGAACTGCCCAGCGCCAGTCCGCGACGCCCTCGTGCGAGAGATCCGCTCCCGCGTGGATGAGATCTATCGGCCGGCAGGCGGCACGGTCCTCGACCAGCTACTGCTCGTCGCGCCAGGCAGTCTCAGCAAGACCACGAGCGGCAAGCGGATGCGTCTCGACGCCCGCGAGCGATTTCTCCAGGGCGAGTTCGGGTAAGCCAGTGCCGGTCCAATTAGCTTCGCCTAGCGGCGTTGCCAGCCTCCAGGGCACTCCCTGCGACGTACCTGTCGATGTACGTCTCGGTCGGCCCCGGGGGCCGCGCCTTGCTAGGCTCGTTTCTTGGCCCGGCACCGTGGCCACTAACCACAGGCAGAATACTTGGAGACGCACTAGGGAGGACACACGATGGGATTCCTGATCCGACTCTGTCTGAATGCGGTGGCCCTATTGATCGTCTCCATCGTCATCCCTGGTATAGAGGTGAAAGGGGTGCTGCCTGCCTTGTCTGCCGCGTTCTTTCTGGGGCTTGTCAACGCCGTTGTCCGCCCGATCATCCTGATCCTGACCCTCCCCCTCACGATCCTGACGTTGGGCCTGCTCATCCCGTTGATCAACGCGTTTCTTCTCAAGCTCGTTTCCCTCATGATCCAGGGATTCGAGGTACACGGTTTTTGGTCTGCGGTGTTCGGCGCACTTCTCCTCAGCATTGTCAGCGGTCTCTTGAGTCTCTTCATCAATGACCAGGGCCGCGTGGAGGTCGTTGTCCATCGCCAAAGGAGGTAACGTCGTTCATTCCTGCTTGCGACTCTCACCTGCGGCCCTGCGAGTGCCGTTCCAACCATTTGCTCCGAAATGGTGAAGCTTCGGTGAAAGGGACCCATGTGCTGCATCCCTCCCTGCCATCAGCCGCAGCAAATTGGAACGGCACTAGCTCCCGATTCCGCAAAGTTGCTCCCTCCAGAATTCACTTGACAACGACGAGCGGAAACATAAATGTAACGCCAACTCCACTGATCCGCGGCCCGACAGGTGTCGAGCGGAAAAACGTTTCCGGAGGAGATTTCTACCCATGGCCATCCTACATTGGCGGGAGTGGGCTACAGATCCCGAACAGCTCCGCCGCCTCCATCTTCTGGAGAAGGTCTCGCTCTTTGCCGGTCTGAGCAGGCGGCAACTCGGCAAGCTGTTGGTGAAGCTGTTCGAGAAAGAGTATGAACCCGGCGAGACGATCTTCCTCGAAGGGGAGCCAGGCAAGGCACTGTTCATCGTTCTCGATGGCATGGTGTCGATTTTTCACTCCGGCCATGGGGCCGAAGAACGAGTCACGTCGTTAGCCCGCGGAGCCTACTTCGGCGAACTGGCTCTTATCGATGATCTGCCCCGCTCTGCCAGCGCTCGCGCCGACGAGCACTCGGCCCTGCTCATTCTCTACAAGAGCCACTTCGATGATCTCATCGAGGGACACAGCACGATTGCGATCCGGGTGATGGGCAACCTGCTCAAGGCCCTCGCCGGATACGTCCGGGCGGCTCATGCCCGCAACGCGGCCATGGGCGCCGCTCTCCCCGGAACCGCCGCAGTGCTAGATCAGAGCGAGAAGCCTTCGGAGAGGCCTCAGCGATGAACCAGGTTCAGCCCGGGGACGCCACCAAGGGCGCCGGCCCATCGCGCTCCGCCCGATCGATTTCTCCACCCGCGTCGATTCTCTGGGGCGTGGCAATCGTCATCACGGTGCTGATCATCTATGCCTCCCGCGAACTGGTGTTGCTTCTTTTCTTCTCGGCCTCCCTGGCCTATCTGCTCAACCCGCTCGTGAAGATGGCCGAGAGCGCAGCGATCAGGCGCGAGCTGGCAGTCACCGGGCTCTTCATCACCCTGGTCGTCACCCTGCTTCTCGCAGCGTATTTCCTCGTCCCTCGCCTACGCGCCGAGGTGAGCACCCTGTCCGGGAACTGGCCCTCCTTCACCGAGCGGCTCGATGAGGCCATCGACGCGATCCAAAAGGAGATTACCACTGACTATCCAGCCGCTCGCCGTATGTTCCCCGAGCGCGAGGCTCGATATGACAAGCTCAACGCATTCATCGAGCACCAAACCGCCAATCTTCCCAATCTGGTCAGCCACCTGGCGACGATCGTGTTGGCCGGGGTGTTGATCCCATTCTTCACCTACTTCCTCCTGCGCGACAGTCACAGGATGATTCAGTTTCTCATGGATCGCCTTCCCCCCGCCCACATCGAAACCTCAGTCGCAGTATGGTGCGGGATCGACCGGATCATCGGTCGGTACCTTCGTGGGTTAGCCATCGATGGCATGGTGATAAGCGTGGCGGCAGCGTCAGGCCTGTGGGTGGTCGGCGTCAACTATCCGCTGCTGCTCGGCGCGTTTTCGGGCTTGGCCAATGTGGTGCCCTTTCTCGGCCCGATCCTCGGAGGGGGAGTTGCCATGCTGGTCGCCCTCATCCAATTCAAAAGCCTCGCCCCTATCGGAAAGGTCCTGATGCTCTATCTTGCTATCAAGCTGCTCGACGACACGGTGATCCAGCCGATGACCATCGGCCACAGCGTGCACCTCCATCCTCCGCTGCTCATCGCCTCTGTCATCGTCGGCGAGCATGCCTTTGGCTTGATCGGGATGATCGTCGCGGTTCCCGCAGTCACGGTGCTTCAAGAAACCACCAAGCTGCTGCTGGAACGCCGACACTACCGGGCCGGCCTTCCGGACACTCATCCACGAAAAGGCGTCCCCATACAGCCGTTCGTCTGCTAAGTCTAACCGGCGTCAATCATTCCTGCTCGCCATTCAGGTGATCGGCACTTCCCCTCCAACGGGAAACATGTTATAAAGAGCGGGCTTCCCGGCCGACGTCCCCATCGTCTAGTCCGGCCCAGGACGCGGCCCTTTCAAGGCCGAAACGCGGGTTCGAATCCCGCTGGGGACGCCACGCACCCATGACGGCCAGCCCGCCACCAGAACGTGGCCCCCCCGCAAAAGCTTCTTCTTCTGACGAACTTTATGCTATCATTGTCTCTAGACGAGTTGGTTTGACTCACTTCTCTTGGGCCCGATTTCGCAGCTACAGGCACAACGTCCAAGTCGATTAAGAATTTTCACTGAACGTGCTACGCGCTCCACAAGGTGCTTCCACGCTTTCGTGCCGAGTCCCGTTATGGTGTCCAGCTAGCTATCCCTTGAAAAGAAGCCGCATGAGGAAGAAGGGATTGAGGGAGAAGGAGGATCGCAATGGCCGCTGAAAGCTTGACCATCATCGACAACCGGACTGGAAAGAAGTACGAGATCCCTGTCGAGCATGGAACGATTAACGCCATGGATCTCCGCCAGATCAAAGCCTCTGACGGCGATTTCGGGTTGATGAGTTACGACCCGGCCTTTACCAACACCGCTTCGTGCAAGAGCAAGATCACGTTTATCGATGGGGACAAGGGGATTCTAAGCTACCGTGGGTACCCCATCGAGCAATTGGCCGAGAAAAGCACTTACCTGGAGACCGCCTATCTCATTCTCTATGGGGAGCTTCCCACGGGCGAGCAGATGGATGAATTCGTCTACCAGATCACCCATCACACCATGATCCATGAGAACATCAAGAAGTTCATGGACGGCTTCCACCATGATGCGCACCCGATGGGGATCCTGGCGGGGACCGTCGGCGCCCTCTCCACCTTCTACCCCGACGCCAAGAATATTATGGATCCGGCGTCCCGCCAGACGCAAATGATTCGTCTGATCGCCAAGATGCCGACACTCGCGGCCTACGCCTATCGGCACAGCCGCGGGCTTCCCTACACCTACCCGGATAACACCCTGAGCTTCTCGGGGAACTTCCTCAACATGCTCTTTCGGATGACAGAGCCAACGTACTATCCGCACCCCGTGTTGGAAAAGGCTATGGATGTACTCTTCATCCTCCACGCCGATCACGAACAGAATTGCAGCGCCAACGCGATGCGCTCCGTCGGGAGTTCCCACGTCAATCCGTTTTCCGCCGTCGCCGCCGCGATCGCGGCGCTCTATGGTCCCCTGCACGGCGGCGCCAACGAGGCCGTCCTCCGGATGCTGAAGGAGATCGGGTCGAAGGACAAAGTCGCTGACCATATCAAGAAGGTCAAGGCCGGCGAAGGGCGGCTGATGGGCTTCGGCCACAGGATCTATAAGAACTACGACCCCAGGGCGAAGGTCATCAGGGGGCTGGCCGAGGAGGTCTTCGAGGTGACCGGGAAAAATCCACTGCTGGATATCGCCGTCGAGCTGGAGCGAATCGCGCTTCAGGACGAGTACTTCATGAAGCGCAAGCTCTACCCGAACGTCGATTTCTACACCGGCTTGATCTACGAGGCGATGAAGTTCCCGGTGGACATGTTCCCGGTCCTCTTCGCCATCCCCCGGACCGCCGGTTGGGTCGCACAGTGGGAGGAGATGCTCCTCGACCGGGAGCAGAAGATCGCCCGCCCCAGGCAGATCTACCTCGGCGCGGCGCGGCGCGACTACATCCCGATGGACAATCGGCCCACCAGCGAGCCGGTGAAGCATCGATGACATTCTCGAGTTGCCTCCGCCCGCCTCCGCCCGCCACTTGACCAACCGACTCCGCTATGGTAAGGTTTCGATGAGATGAGGTGCGTGATGCAAAGGCCAGTGAGGCGTCTGGCGCTGATTCTGACAACCGTCGCCCTGGCGGGGTGTGCGACGGGACCGCAGGGACCGCAGGGACCGCAGCCGTCCGCCTATCGCCTCACCCCCGACGGGGCGAAAGAGTTCGCGCTGAGGATGGACCA
>CAZCMC010000050.1:0-6279 GCA_964499665.1 uncultured bacterium
TCGATCGAGGACGAAGAGGTCAGCCGACTTCGCAAGGACTTTGACGACGAGATCAGCATCATTGCCGCAGAGCGTGATAGGAAGCTGCGCGGCCTCCTTGAGGGCAGGTCGGCAGCCAAGGAGGTCCGAAGCAAGAGGACGCGCAAGGTCATGGCGACAAAGGGCAAGAAGCTGACCGGCGAGGTGTTGGACAAGCTTTCGCTTGAGGATCTGGTGGAGCTCGCAGGCCGATTGGATGACGAGTTGGGCCGGAAAGCGACCAGGATCAGCGACGCTGCCGACAACCAGATTCATGTCCTCCAAACGCTCTTGGAAGAGCGGATCGGCCGGGTGACACGGGGGGATGAGCTCGCCCCCGGCGTCTTCAAGATGGTCAAGCTCTACGTAGCCATGAAGCGAAAGCTTTCCGTCGGCGATAAGGTTGCTGGCCGCCACGGCAACAAGGGGGTCATCGCCAAGATCCTTCCAGAAGAGGACATGCCCTATCTGCCGGACGGCACCCCCGTCGAGGTGGTCCTGAATCCTCTGGGTGTCCCGTCCCGGATGAACGTGGGCCAGATCCTGGAGACCCATCTGGGGTGGGCCGCGCAGACCCTCGGGATCCGAGTTGCCTCCCCGGTCTTCGATGGAGCGACCGAAAAAGAGATCAAGGGCTGGCTGAAGCGCGCTAAGCTGCCCGTCACAGGGAAGACGGTGTTGTATGACGGACGGACAGGGAAGCCGTTTCATCAGGAGGTGACGGTCGGCTATATCTATCTCATGAAGCTGGCCCATCTGGTGGATGACAAGATCCACGCGCGCTCCATCGGTCCCTACTCATTGGTCACTCAACAGCCGCTGGGTGGGAAGGCCCAATTCGGCGGGCAGCGCTTCGGGGAGATGGAGGTGTGGGCCTTGGAGGCTTACGGGGCCGCGTATACGCTTCAGGAGATCCTCACCGTGAAGTCGGACGACGTGGTCGGGCGAACCAAGATGTACGAGTCGATCGTCAAAGGCGACTGCGCTCTCGAGCCAGGGCTGCCGGAGTCCTTCAACGTCCTGGTGAAAGAGTTACAAAGCTTGTCGCTGGATGTGGAGTTGAAGAAAGAGTAGGGAAAGGAGGGAATTTCGTCGTTGAGCGCTACTGACGTGATTCCTGAGTGCTCCAGTAGGTCGCGCGGCATCGCGCTCGGAGGGAGTGACGGTGGATAAGTTTTTCGGATTCTACGACGAAAAGCCGGTCGATCCCACAAGTTTTAAGGCGATTCGAATCGGGCTCGCGTCGCCGGAAAAGATCCGCTCGTGGTCCTTCGGAGAGGTGAAAAAGCCGGAGACCATCAACTATCGGACCTTCAAACCTGAGCGGGATGGACTGTTCTGCGCCAAGATTTTCGGACCCACGAAGGACTGGGAGTGCAACTGTGGCAAGTACAAGGGCATAAAGCACAAGGGCGTCGTCTGCGACAAGTGCGGCGTGGAGGTGATCAGAAGCAAGGCGCGACGCCAGCGCCAGGGCCACATCGAGCTGGCCTCACCGGTGGTCCACGTCTGGTTCTTCAAGGGGGTTCCGAGCAGGATCGGCTATCTCCTCGACATGTCCCTGCGAGACCTGGAGAAGGTGCTTTATTTCGAGGAGTATGTGGTTGTCGAACCCGGAAAGACTCCTCTCTCCATCAAACAGCTCCTGACTGAGGATCAGTACCGCCGTGCTCAGGAAGAGTACGGCGATGGATTCAGGGCGGGAATGGGCGCAGAGGCCATCCGGGAACTGTTGAAGCGAATCTCCGTCCGCGAACTGGCCGAGAGTCTCCGCGCTCAAATGCTGGAGGAGATCTCTCAACAGAATCGCAAGAAGATCACCAAGCGGCTCCGGATCGTGGAGGCCTTCATCAGCTCGGGGAATAAGCCGGAATGGATGATCCTTGAGGTGATCTCGGTCCTGCCGCCCGAACTTCGGCCCCTCGTTCCCCTCGACGGCGGGCGCTTCGCCACCTCGGACCTGAACGACCTCTACCGGCGCGTCATCAACCGAAACAATCGGCTGAAGCGCCTCATTGAGTTGAAGGCGCCTGAGATCATCATCCGCAACGAAAAGCGGATGCTGCAGGAGGCGGTGGACGCCCTCTTCGATAACGGGCGTCGTGGCCGCGCGTTGAAAGGACAAAACAACAGGCCGCTGAAGTCGCTGTCCGAAATGTTGAAGGGGAAGCAGGGTCGCTTCCGACAGAACCTGCTCGGGAAGCGGGTGGATTACTCGGGGCGATCGGTGATCGTGGTGGGGCCCGAGCTGAAGCTTCACCAGTGCGGCCTTCCAAAGAAGATGGCCCTGGAGCTCTTCAAGCCTTTTATCTTCAAGAAGCTGCTCAAGGACAATGAGCATGTCACCACCATCAAGAGCGCCAAGAAGCTGGTGGAGAAGGGCACGCCTGAGGTGTGGGACGCGTTGGAGGAGGTGATCCGCGAACACCCGATCCTCCTGAACCGCGCCCCGACCTTGCATCGCCTCGGCGTCCAAGCCTTTGAGCCCGTCCTTGTTGAGGGGGAAGCGATAAAGATCCATCCCCTGGTCTGCGCTGCGTTCAACGCCGACTTCGACGGTGACCAGATGGCGGTACATGTGCCCCTCTCTCCGGAGGCCCAGCTCGAGGCCTCCGTTCTGATGCTGGCTCCCTACAACATCCTCTCCCCGGCCAACGGGACCCCCATCGCTGCGCCCAGCCAGGACATCGTGCTTGGCTGTTACTACTTGACACGAGTGAAGATTGGTGAGAAAGGCGAGGGCCGGGGGGTCTTCTCCGATCCGGACGAGGTTCGAGCCGCCTACGACGCCGAGGAGGTGGGCCTTCTGGCTTCGATCAAAGTACGGATCGATGGGGAGATGACGGAAACCACCGTCGGGCGATGTATCTTCAATGAGCACCTCCCCGAGAGTCTCCGCTTCATCAACCAGGAGATGAACCGACGGGAGCTCACTCGTCTTGTCGCTCAGTGCCACTATGTCCTCGGGAATGCAGAAACCGTGAAGCTCTTGGACAACCTGAAAGACCTGGGATTCAGGTACGCCACCCTCGCCGGGATATCGATCGGCATCGACGACATGCACATCCCATCCACGAAAGGCAAGCTGATCGATGGGGCCCACAGGGAGATCATCACAATCGAGCAGGAGTATCAGGATGGTCTGATCACCAAAGGCGAGCGCTACAACAAGATCGTCGACATCTGGACGCACGTGACCGAGCGAGTCTCGGATGAAATGTTCAGAGAGATCGAGGCAGAGGAGAGGGGAGAATTCAACCCCGTCTTCATGATGGCCGATTCCGGCGCCAGGGGCAGTCGGCAACAGATCAGGCAGTTGGCGGGCATGCGCGGGTTGATGGCCAAGCCCTCGGGAGAGATCATCGAGACGCCCATCACCGCGAACTTCCGCGAGGGTCTCACCGTCCTCCAGTATTTCATCTCAACCCACGGCGCGCGGAAGGGGTTGGCCGACACCGCCTTGAAGACGGCGGACTCCGGCTATCTGACGCGGCGGCTGGTGGACGTGGCGCAGGATGTCATCGTCACTGAGGTCGATTGCGGCACGCCCAATGGGATCTGGGTGACCCCGTTGATCGAGGGGGGCGAGATCATCCAGCCCCTGCGGGACCGAATCCTCGGTCGGGTGGCGCTGGACGACATCGTTGACCCCTTTACGGGAGAGGTATTGGTTCGGGGCAATCAGGAGATTGTGGAGGTGTTGGCCAGCAAGATCGAGAATGCCGGCATCGACCGGATCAAGATGCGCTCTGTTCTGACCTGTGAAGCCCGGCGGGGGATCTGCGTGAAGTGCTACGGCCGCAACCTTGCCACCAGCAGACTGGTGGAACTGGGAGAGGCGTGTGGTGTCCTGGCGGCGCAGTCCATCGGCGAGCCGGGGACGCAGCTCACCATGCGAACGTTTCATATCGGGGGCACCGCAAGCCGTGCCGTCGAGCAGAGCACCCTCGAATGCAAGGGGGCAGGGCTCGTCAGGTTCAATAACCTGCGCACGGTCAAGACCGCTCATGGCGACCAAGTGGTGATGAACCGAAATGGCGCCATCAGCATTATTGACGAGAAGGGCCGCAAGAAGGAGAGTTACCCTGCCGTCTATGGCGCTCGCCTGAAGGTGGAGGATGGCAAGGCGGTGAAGTCCGGGCAGATCCTGATAGAGTGGGATCCCTTTACCACCGCGATCTTGGCAGAGCAAGGGGGCAAGGTACACTTCCGGGATGTGATCGACGGGGTGACCATTCGTGAGGAAGTGGACGAGGTCACCGGCTTGTCGCAGAGGGTTGTCGTGCAGCATGGACGCGAGGACCTGCAGCCTCGGATCTCGATCAAGGACGACCACGGAACCACCGCCTTCCGCTGCCTCCTGCCGGTCAAGGCGCACCTGATGGTGGGTGAGGGCCAGACCGTGTCGGCCGGGGATGTTCTGTCGAAGATCCCGCGGGAGACGATGAAGACCAAGGACATCACCGGTGGGCTCCCAAGGGTGGCTGAGCTGTTCGAGGCGCGTCGACCGAAGGATGCCGCCGTCATCTCAGAGATCGATGGTCGCGTGGAATTCGGCGGGACGGTCAAGGGGATGCGCAAGCTGGTCATCCGCGATGAGAACGATGAGTCCAAAGAATACCTGATATCGCGCAGCAAGCATATCAATGTCTTGGAGGGAGACGAGGTCAAGGCTGGCGAGCCCCTCATGGACGGGCCCATCAATCCCCACGACATCCTGGACGTGTTGGGCGAGCAGGAGTTGCAGCGATACCTGGTGAATGAGATCCAGGAAGTCTACCGTCTTCAGGGCGTGCAGATCAATGACAAGCACATCGAGGTCATCGTCAGGCAGATGCTGAAGCGGGTTCGCATCGAGATGGCGGGCGATACGAATTTCTTGGTCGGCGAGCATGTCGACAAGGTCCTCTTCCTCGAAGAGAACCAGCGGGTCATGGCATCGGGGGAGACACCGGCCACCGCCAAGCCTCTCCTGCTGGGAATCACCAAGGCCTCCCTCTCTACCGACAGCTTTATTTCCGCCGCCTCCTTCCAGGAGACCACCAAGGTCTTGACGGAAGCGGCCATTACCGGGGCCAGAGATGAGCTGCGGGGGCTGAAAGAGAACGTCATCATGGGACGGCTGATCCCTGCTGGCACAGGGATGAAGTGGTATCGGGAGACAACGATCTCCCCGCCCGAGGTGATCCCGTCGAAGGCCGAGCCTCTCGCGCTGAAAGTGGAAGCCGCCGACGACCTGGAGAAGGTGGAGAGTCCGCTCTGATACTCAAAAAACCTTGACAAAACGAAATACTCCACTACAATGGGAAAGTTTTGGACAGTCGAAGGAGGAGGCGGTGCCCACTATCCATCAATTGGTTCGAAAGGGTCGAGCGGGAGCGGCGAAGAAGGTCAAAACCCCCGCGCTGCAAGGATGCCCGCAACGACGCGGGGTCTGCGTTCGCGTGTATACCACGACGCCGAAGAAGCCGAACTCTGCCCTTCGGAAGGTAGCCAGGGTCCGTCTGACTAACGGGATCGAGGTGACGACATATATCCCGGGAGTCGGCCACAACCTCCAGGAGCATTCCATCGTCCTGCTCAGGGGGGGCCGCGTCAAAGACCTGCCAGGCGTCCGCTATCACATCATCCGCGGCACCCTTGACACGGCGGGGGTGCAGGATCGCAAACAAGGACGATCCCTGTACGGCGCGAAGAGACCAAAGAGCGGTTAACGGTTTTCGGCACTTCAAGGAACTGGTTGTTTCAAGACCTGACCTTAAGTGTCGATTTTGATTTTTTTAGAGACATATGAGGCCTCTGCAGGGGGAAAGCTGACGTGCCCAGACGGAAGGTGGCCGAGAAGCGAGAAGCACTGGCCGACCCTGTGTATGGCAACCGTTTGGTCGCCAAGTTTGTCAACACGATGATGAAACAGGGCAAGAAGAGCGTGGCCGAATCGATTGTCTACGGGTCGATGAAAATCATTGAGGATCGCGCCAAGGGCGATCCGCTTCGAATGTTCAAGCAAGCGGTGGATAACGTCAAGCCGGTGCTTGAGGTCAAGTCACGTCGGGTGGGCGGCGCGACCTATCAGGTTCCAGTCGAGGTCCGGGCGGAGCGCCGGACCTCGCTCGCCTTCCGATGGATCATCGCCTTCTCCAGGAAGCGGACCGAGAAATCGATGGCGGAACGTTTGGCTGCAGAACTGATCGAGGCGGCCAATAATCGAGGAAACTCGGTGAAGAAAAAGGAAGACACCCATAAAATGGCCGAGGCGAA
>CAZCMC010000050.1:6379-9704 GCA_964499665.1 uncultured bacterium
GACATGGCTGAACCGTATCCTATAGAGAAAGTCCGGAACATTGGCATCATGGCGCACATCGATGCCGGCAAGACCACCACGACCGAGCGGATCCTTTACTACACTGGCAAGACCTACAAGATCGGCGAGGTGGACGAGGGATCCACAGAGATGGACTGGATGGAGCAGGAGCGCGAGCGGGGGATCACGATCACCTCCGCCACCACCACCTGCTTCTGGCGGGATCATCGGATCAACATCATCGACACACCGGGGCACGTCGATTTCACCGTTGAGGTTGAACGGTCGCTTCGGGTGCTGGACGGGGCCGTCGCCATCTTCGACGCGGTGGCAGGGGTGGAGCCCCAATCCGAAACCGTGTGGCGCCAAGCGGACAAGTACCGCATTCCCCGGATCGCGTTCGTGAATAAGATGGATCGCATGGGAGCCGATTTCGATCGCTGCGTCCAGATGATCGGCGAGCGTTTGGGGGCCAGCCCGATCGTGGTCCAGCTTCCGATCGGGAAGGAAGACCGGTTCGAGGGGGTTGTGGACTTGGTCCGAATGAAGGCGGTGATCTGGGACGAGGAGACCCTGGGGGCGAGCTACAAGGAGGAGGAGGTTCCCGAGGCGATGAAGGTACCCGCGCAGAAGGCTCGGGAACGGTTGCTGGAGACCCTGGCCGAAGTGGACGAGCAACTCCTCACGCGGTATGTGGATGGGATCGCGGTTGGCCCAGAAGAGATCAAAGCCGCCATCCGTAGCGCTGCCCTCAAGATGCTCGTGTTCCCCGTTCTGGCTGGTGCCTCCTTCAAGAACAAGGGAGTCCAACTTTTGCTCGATGCGGTCGTGGACTATCTTCCTTCTCCGACCGACCTGCCGCCGATCGAAGGGATCGACCCACGCACCGGCAAGCCGGCGGTACGCATCGCCAAGGCAACCGGACCCTTCGCCGCATTGGCGTTCAAGATCATGAGCGATCCCTACGTGGGACAGCTGGCGTTCTTCCGAGTGTATTCCGGCACCCTCACTGCGGGCAGCCACATCTACAACGCTACCCGCGACAATCGGGAGCGGGTCGGGCGGATTCTCCGAATGCATGCCAACAAGCGCGAGGAGATCAAGGAGGTCTCCGCGGGTGATATCGCGGCGGCGGTCGGGCTCCGGAGGACAAGGACAGGCGACACAATCTGCGATGAGGCCCATCCGATCGTCCTTGAATCGATCGACTTTCCTGAGCCGGTGATAGCGGTGGCCATCGAACCGAAGACGAAAGAGGGTCAGGATCGGCTGTCCGCCGGGCTAGCGGCGTTAGCCAATGAGGATCCGACCTTCCGAGCTCGCACAGACGAAGAGACGGGGCAAACGATCATCTCGGGAATGGGGGAGTTACACCTTGAGATCATTGTGGACCGCCTTCTCCGGGAGTTCAAGGTGGAGGCCAACGTCGGGAAGCCCGAGGTCGCGTATCGGGAGACCTTGACGTCTCCCGCCGAGGCTGAGGGCCGATTCGTCCGGCAGACGGGCGGTCGCGGACAGTATGGCCATGCATGGGTCAAGGTGGAACCCGTTCCTGCAGGCTCAGGATTCGAGTTCGTGAACAAGATCGTGGGAGGCGCGATCCCCAAAGAGTATATCCCGGCGGCGGAAAAAGGGATCAGGGAAGCGATGCAGGCGGGGATGCTGGCCGGCTACCCCGTCGTCGATGTCAAGGTGACCCTCTTTGACGGATCGTATCACGAAGTGGACTCCTCCGAAATGTCGTTCAAGATCGCTGGTTCAATGGCCTTTAAGGAGGCGGCGAAGCGAGCGAAGCCGGTTCTCCTGGAGCCGATCATGCAGGTGGACGTCGTGACACCGGAAGAATTCCTCGGGGAGGTCATCGGTGATCTCAACTCGCGTCGTGGACGGGTGCTGGGCGTCGAGGCCAGGTCAGCCGCCCAGATGATCCGGGCGGAAGTCCCGCTGTCTGAGATGTTCGGCTACGCCACTGACCTGCGCTCTGCGACGCAGGGTCGGGCCACCCACACGATGCAGTTCTCTCGATACGAAGCTATCCCCTCCACCATCGCGGAAGAGATCATGACGCGTATGGGAGGGCGGGTCGGCGGACGGTAGACAGGTTCGGCCTCGTAGATAAAGGAGTTGTCCCATGGCCAAGGCCAAGTTCGAGCGGACCAAAGAGCACATGAACATCGGGACCATCGGGCACATCGACCACGGCAAGACCACCCTCACCGCGGCGATCACCAAGGTCCTGCACGCGGCGAACCCGAAGGTCCAGTTCGTCCCCTTCGACCAGATCGACAAGGCGCCGGAGGAGAAGGAGCGGGGCATCACCATCAACATCGCCCACGTCGAGTACGAGACGGCCAAGCGGCACTACGCCCACGTCGACTGCCCGGGCCACGCCGACTACATCAAGAACATGATCACCGGCGCCGCCCAGATGGACGGGGCGATCCTCGTCGTCGCGGGCTCCGAGGGCCCCATGCCCCAGACCCGGGAGCACATCCTCCTCGCCCGCCAGGTCAACGTCCCCCACCTCGTCGTCTTCCTGAACAAGGTCGACCTCGTGGACGACCCCGAGCTGCTCGAGCTCGTCGAGCTCGAGGTCCGCGAGCTCCTCACGACCTACAACTTCCCCGGCGACGACGTCCCGATCATCCGGGGCAGCGCGCTCAAGGCCCTGGAGAGCGGCAGCGGCGACCGGACCGACCCCAACGCGCAGCCGATCTTCGCGCTCATGGACGCGGTGGACGGCTACTTCCCCCTCCCGGTCCGGGTCCTCGACAAGCCGTTCCTCATGCCGATCGAGGACGTCTTCTCGATCTCGGGCCGGGGGACCGTCGTGACCGGCCGCATCGAGCGGGGGATCATCAAGGTCGGCGACGAGGTGGAGCTCATCGGCATCCGGGAGACCCAGCGGACCGTCGTGACCGGGGTCGAGATGTTCCGGAAGCTCCTCGACCAGGGCCAGGCCGGGGACAACGTCGGCCTCCTCCTGCGGGGGACGAAGCGCGAGGAGGTGGAGCGGGGCCAGGTGGTCGCGAAGCCCGGTTCCATCCCCCCCCACACGCGCTTCAAGGCCGAGGCCTACATCCTCAAGAAGGAGGAGGGGGGCCGGCACACCCCCTTCTTCAACGGCTACCGGCCCCAGTTCTACTTCCGGACGACCGACGTGACCGGCGTCTGCACGCTCCCCGCGGGGACCGAGATGGTCATGCCCGGGGACAACGTCGCGCTCAGCGTCGAGCTGATCCAACCGATCGCCATGGAGAAGGAGCTCCGCTTCGCCATCCGCGAGGGGGGCCGGACCGTCGGGGCCGGGGTCGTGAGCGAGGTG
>CAZCMC010000051.1:0-9603 GCA_964499665.1 uncultured bacterium
TGATTACCTGATGCACCTGGGCGAACGGTGACCCGTATCCTCGATTCCGAAAAACGCGTATAATGTTATAGAGGACCAGACTCTCGAAAGGAGGCGTTGCAACCATGGTAACGACACGAGATATCGCGACAGTAGCGGTGACGGCAGGTCTGATCTTTGGGGCTGCAGCTTTGGGCCAGGCCTACGACGGGGGGGAGGTCAAGGATGGAGGGACGATCTCCGGGACGGTGAAGTTCGCCGGGACGCCACCCGCCAGGAAGACGATCGAGGTGACCAAGGATAAGGAGGTCTGCGCAAAGGAAAAGCACCTGAGCGCGGATCTCATTGTCGGTCCGGACAAGGGGATCGAGAATGCGGTCGTCCGTCTGGTTGACGTGAAGAAAGGTAAGAAGTGGGCGAGCACCAAGGCAGAGTTGGATCAGAAAGGTTGCGTCTACAGGCCGCACGTAGCGGTGGTGCCGGCCGGCGGCGAGCTGAACATCCTGAACAGCGACGGGATTCTCCATAACATCCACACCTACAGCAAGGCGAACCCCTCGATCAACAAGGCCCAGCCGAAGTTCAAAAAGGTGCTGACCGAGAAGTTTTCGAAGCCCGAGGTGATCAAAGTAGCCTGCGACGCGCACGCATGGATGAGCGGCTGGCTTGTTGTCTCCGACCACCCATACGTTGCGGTCACCGACGAGAAGGGGGCGTTCTCGCTCAAGGATGTGCCGGCGGGAACGTACAAGGTCGAGATCTGGCAGGAAACGCTTGGCAAGTCGGAGAAGACCGTGACCGTCAAGGCGAAAGAGGAGACCAAGCTCAACGTCGAACTCGCCAAGAAGTAGGAGCCTCGACGAAGGCTGGGTTCACGGTCAACGGTGAACCGGCGACGCCTCGTCAGGGTGTTATTTTGAGGGTTGACTTCGCTTCTCGGCTCGGCTAGACTCCCTTGCGTTCAGAAGAAAAGAGGGCACGACCCAAGCCTGTTGACATTCCCGTTTATCGGGTCAAGGATCAGCCTCGTCAGAGGACGATGAATGCCGGCTAGAGGCTGGCCTTTCGTCCTCACACCGCTATCGTAGAAGCAAGAAAGGACAACTCTCCATGATGGGTTGGCTTCCGGAGAACGTATCGACCTATGGGAAGGATATCGACCGTCTCTTTTACATCATCTACTACATCACAGGCGTGAGTTTCCTTTTGGTCTCGGGCACCATGGTGGTCTTCCTTGTCCTCTACCGGCAGCGTGAGGGGCGCCGGGCGACGTATGTGCACGGTAACACCACCCTCGAGATCATCTGGACGATTGTGCCGGCCATCATCCTCGTCGTCCTGTCGTTCATGAGCCAGGCGTCGTGGGGGAATATCAAGGGCCGTGTGCCGCCCTCGGATGTTCACGTCCAGGTGACCGCCAAGCAGTTCAACTGGGAGATCCTGTACCCCGGGCCCGACGGAAAGATCGGAACAGCGGATGACCTACAGATGGATAACGAGCTGCACGTGCCGGTGGGCAAGGTCGTTCGGGTCACCCTCAAGGCAAAGGATGTCATCCACAGCTTCTTCCTTCCGAACCTGCGCCTGAAGCAGGACGCCGTCCCGGGACGGGAGATCCAAGCCTGGTTCGAGGCAACCAAGCCGGGCCGGTACGAAATCCCCTGCGCCGAACTCTGTGGATTCGGCCACTCCGGCATGCTCGGTCATTTGACCGTTCACACCGCCGATGACTACGACAAATGGGTGAAGGAGCAGTGGCCATCGTCCTGAGCCAGGTCGAAGGAGCCTGGCCTGAGCTCATGTGGGATTCGCGAGCCGAGTGTTCGGATAGTATGCTGAGTACGACGCCGGGAGAAAGGGTGACTGATGAGTGATTCCGTAGCGGCAGCAGGCACGACAGCGCACGTAGCGCATGTGCATCACGAGGAACTAGGGTTTTGGCGCACCTATGTCTTTTCGACTGATCATAAGATGATCGCCAGGCAGTTCCTATTCCTGGGTCTGGTCATGATGATCCTGGGCGGCCTGATGGCGCTCATGGTCCGCTGGCAACTCGCCTGGCCGGAGACCCAGGTGCCGGGGACACGGTGGATCCCCGAGCCATTCATGACCGACGGGTATATGAACCCGGCCTTCTACAACACGCTCTTTACCATGCACGCCACGATCATGATCTTCTTCGTGATCATGCCGATCTTGGTGGGATGTTACGGAAACTTTCTGATCCCGCTCATGATCGGCGCACGGGACATGGCCTTTCCCGTACTGAACATGCTCTCGTTCTGGGTTGGTGCGGTGGCCGGCGTCGTCATGTTGGCCGGCTTCTTTGTGCCCGGCGGCCATGCGGCCGCTGGCTGGACCTCGTATGCGCCTCTGAGCGCGGTGACCCAGTACACCGGCGTGAACTGGGGGCAGAACCTGTGGTGCATCAGCCTCATCATCCTCGGTCTCTCGTCCCTGATGGGCTCGATCAACTACATCACAACGATCATCAACATGCGGGCGCCCGGCATGACCTTCTTCCGTCTGCCGCTCGTCATCTGGTCTCTCTTCGTCGTCGCCATCCTGCTGTTGCTGGCGCTCCCGGTGCTGACCTCGGCGCTGGCCATGCTCTTGCTGGATCGTATGGCCGGGACGAGCTTCTTTCTTCCCGAGGGCGGGGGGGAGCCGCTTCTGTGGCAGCACCTTTTCTGGTTCTTTGGCCATCCGGAAGTGTACATCTTGATCCTCCCGGCCATGGGGATTGCCTCCGACATCCTGTCCGTCTTCTCCCGCAAGCCGATCTTTGGATATCGGGCGATGGCCTTCTCCATGATCGGGATCGCGTTCCTGAGTTGGCTTGTTTGGGGCCATCACATGTTTCAAAGCGGGATGAGCCCGACGCTCGGCTTCAGCTTCATGGTGACGACGATGGTGATCGCGGTGCCATCGGCGATCAAAACGTTCAACTGGCTCGGGACACTATGGGGCGGCTCGATCAGGTTCACGACGCCGATGCTGAACGCGCTGGCCTTCGTCTCCATGTTCGTCATCGGGGGACTGAGCGGCATCTTCATGGCCTCGACCCCTGTCGATATGTTCATCCATGACACCTATTTCATCGTCGCCCACATCCACTACGTCGTCTTCGGCGGCAGCGTCTTTGGTCTGTTCGCCGCTATCTATTATTGGTTTCCGAAGATGTTTGGGCGTATGATGAACGAGCCGCTGGGGAAGATCCACTTCTTCGGTACGTTCATCGCGTACAACTGCACCTTTTTCCCGATGCACATCCTTGGCGTAGGCGGGATGATGAGGCGGATCTATAATCCGATGCAGTACGAGTTCCTGCAGCCCCTGCAGCCGATCAATGTCTTTATCACCTGGAGCGCGATCGCGCTCGGGCTCGCGCAGATCCCCTTCGTGATCAATTTCTTCTGGAGCCTGTTCGCCGGGACGAAAGCCGAGCGGAATCCCTGGAAGGCGAACACGCTTGAATGGGTTGCCCCGTCCCCGCCCCCGCACGGCAACTTCGACGCGATTCCCGTCGTCTATCGCGGCCCCTACGAGTATAGCTCGCCCGAGGTCACCGAGGACTACCTGCCTCAGGATCGGCAGCTCGTGCCTCAGCGCGTGGCGACAGCGCATTAAGAGCGGAAGCATGCCGGATCAGCGTCACGCCTGCATCCCCCACCAGGGAACAGCCAGCGCCTGGCTGCATCGGCTCGCGCTCCTGACCGCGAGCGTCACCCTCGTGCTGATCTTTGTTGGGGGTCTGGTGACCAATACCGGCTCAGCGCTGGCGGTGCCGGACTGGCCGACGACCTTTGGGTACAGCATGTTCTTGTACCCATGGTCGAGGATGGTTGGAGGCATCTTCTACGAACACAGTCATCGCCTGATCGGTTCGGTCGTCGGTATCCTGACCGTGACGTTGGCCGTTTGGATGTGGATCAAAGAGCCGCGGCGATGGCTTCGGTGGTTGGGGGCTGCCGCCGTCATGGCGGTGATCGTCCAGGGAGTATTGGGTGGTCTTCGGGTGATCCTAATTTCCGACGGAACGACGATCGCCATCATCCATGGTTGCCTCGCGCAGGCCTTTTTTGCCCTCACGGTGAGTTTGGCGCTGTTCACCTCTCAGGGCTGGAAACAGGAGCCGGAACAGATCCCCGGCGCGGAGGCCGTCCGCCTGAGACGTCTCTCCCTCCTCACGACCGGCTTGATTGCCCTACAGATCATTGTCGGGGCGATTCTGACACACGCCGGTCTTTTGCTGAATGCTCACCTGCTGTTCGCTGTCCTTGTGACCATTCATGTGTCCATGCTTGCAGCACGGATCTTGAGACGTGATCGAGATGAGGGGAAGCTCGTGCGCCCTGTGATCGTGCTCTGCAGCCTATTATTCCTGCAACTCCTCCTGGGTCTGGGATCGTATGTGGGGCGTTTCACGTCTCTCGGATTGCCCAACGCCGCTCTGACTGGATTGGCGCTTCCAGTCACCCACAGGCTCACTGGAGCGTTGATGCTGGCGACCTGCCTGGTCCTGATACTGCGGGCGCATCGACGTGCCGCGTCGGTCACTCGCGTGGTCGGCCGCATGGTTGCCCCGGAGGGAGTGCCCGCGTGACGCTTCAAACGGGGACGCTGGACATCGAGCTGACGCGCGCGCGCCGGCGAGCGGCAGATTTTGCGGCGCTGGCGAAGCCTCGGGTGGTTCTCATGGTCCTGGTCACGGCCCTCGTGGGATTTTATCTGGGCTCCCGCGGCGTGCCGGACTACATGGCCCTCCTTCAAACGCTCATCGGCGTGGGGCTCGCGGCGGCGGGTAGCCTCGCGCTCAACCAGTTCCTGGAGCGCGAGGTGGATTCACGGATGGAGCGGACACGGCTCCGCCCGTTGCCCGATGGGCGGCTCGAGCCCACCGAGGCGCTGGGGTTCGGTGCGGCGATGACCGTGGCAGGCCTCCTGTATCTCGCCCTTGCCGTGAACGCGCTGAGTTCACTGCTGGCGGCAATCATCGTTGGCAGCTATCTCTTTCTCTACACGCCGCTCAAACGTAAGTCTGCGATCTGCACCGTCGTGGGGTCGATTCCAGGGGCGCTGCCTCCGGTCATCGGGTGGGCGGCGGCCAGGGGCGAGCTTGGGCTCGAGGCATGGGTCCTCTTTGCCATCCTCTTTCTGTGGCAGCTTCCCCACACGCTGGCCATCGGCACGCTCTACCGCGACGACTATGCCCGTGCAGGGATTCGAGTGCTGCCTGTGGTCGATCCGGACGGCAGGAGCACCGGACGTCAGATCGTCAGCAACTGCTTGGCGCTCCTCGTGGTGGGCCTTCTGCCGACGCTGATCGGGCTGGCTGGGGCGGTCTATTTCCTTGGCGCGTTCGCGCTCGGCGTTGGGCTGCTCGGGTGCGGCTTTGCGCTCGCCATCTCGCGGTCGATGGCAAATGCGCGGCGCCTCCTGTTCGCGTCGCTGGTGTACCTTCCGGTGCTCCTCGGGCTGATGGCCCTCGATAAGGTTCCATTCTAATGCCGAGACCGGCAAGGTGCGGCGCAACTTAGGGCGAAATAGTTGGAGGGGCTCTAGTCATGACGCGGACCGGACCTGAGGTATTTGCCAGAAAGAAGAATGTACGCCTGGGGCTATTCCTGGTAAGTGTCTTCCTGGTGCTCTATGCGGGGTCAGTGATCTTCATATTGGTCAGCCATTAGGATGTCAGCCGGGAAGCGGCTTGCGGGAGAGGCGTGACATGCCCCGCGGGGAAGTTGTAAGCTCAATTGTTGATGTCGGAACAGAGCAACGAATCGAGATCCCTTCGCGCGTTGGTGCGCTGCCGCCATTCACGGGACCTCCTTCCGGCCAGGATCCGTTCCCCTGGTCCCCAAATCCCAGGACCGGGCCACCGGTCAGCAATGCCCGGCTTGGGATGTTGGTCTTCCTGGCATTCGAGGGGATGTTCTTTGCCGGACTAATCGGAATGTTCCTGGTGTTTCGTCTCGGAAGCCAGTTCTGGCCCCCGGTTGGCCAGCCGCGCCTGCCGATCTTGGTCACCTGGGCCAATACCGCAATCCTGCTTTTCAGCAGTTGGACCATGCGCAACGGGCTACGCGCCATGCGGAAGGGTGATCGGGATGGTCTGACCACCGGGCTATCGTGGACGGCGCTACTCGGAACCGCCTTCCTTATCGTCCAGGGGTCCGAATGGCTTCGCCTCATCCGGCACGGCCTTACGCTGTCGGCGGGGATCTACGGGGCCACCTTTTACACCGTGATCGGATGTCATGGCCTCCACGTCCTTGGCGCGGTCATCTGGTTGCTGATCGCTCGTATCGGCTTGAGAGACAAGCGGTTTTGGGCGCGCCGACAGGTCGGCGTCGAGCTCTGTGGGATGTACTGGTACTTCGTCGTTGCCCTTTGGCCTGTTCTCTTCGCGCTTGTGTACCTCAGTTGAATCTCCAGGCGATCGGCGTGACGGGACGAGTGTGGATGGGAGAGTCCTAAAGTGCGCTATGGTGTGAGGAATCGATTTCTACTGCTTGCCGCAGGAGTAGTGGTGGTCGCTGCGGCCGTCGGCGCGCTACTTCCGGTTGATGCCCACGCCTGTTCAGTCTGTTGGGATTTGTCGTCGAACGACCTATCTTCTCGGGCCATGACCTGGAGCATCCTGTTTCTGATGGCCATGCCGTTTACTATCGTAGGGTCGATCGGGGGATGGTTAGTCTACAAGTATCGGCATGCACCCAAAGCCGAACGTCAGCAGCCGGCATCAGGCCAGCCCGTTCCCACACCACAACTGATTCAAAAGGAGAGCGTCCATTGAGCCAAGTCGCCGCCTTACATACGGCTGTTGACCCCGCAGAGTCGCCCCTCACGCCCGAGAGTTGGGGCAAGCTTGGAATGTGGATCTTTCTTGCCGCCGATGCGATGTCATTTGGGGCCTTGCTGGCCGGGTACGGCGCCCTCCGCTATGGAAGCGCTGACTGGCCTTTGCCCTCGAAGGTGCTGGGCGTGGGTTTGACCGCCTTCATGACCTTCCTCTTGATTTGCAGCAGCGTGACGATGGTGCTTGCCCTGGCGGCGATCCAGAGGGGGGATCAGCGTGGGCTGCGGAAGTTCCTTTCGTTGACCGTCTTGGGCGGGGTGATGTTCCTGGGTATGCAGGCCTACGAGTGGACCCATCTGATCCACGATGGCCTGACGCTCACCGGCAATCCCTTCGGGGCTACGTTATTCGGGACCACCTTTTTCATCATCACCGGATTTCATGGCGCGCACGTCACCGGTGGGGTCGTGTACCTGTCCTGCTATCTGATCCAGGCGCTCCGCGGGCGACTCGGCCAGGGGAGCGCAAATGCGATTGAAATCGCGGCGCTGTACTGGCACTTCGTGGATCTGGTCTGGATCCTGGTGTTCACCTTCGTCTATCTGTTATAATGCGCGGTGGGAGGAATCGATGACGTCTGCTCATAAGCAACCAAACTACATCGGCGTCTTCTGGTGGCTCTTGGCCCTCACGATTCTCGAGGTGGGAGTGATCTTTATGCCGATGGCGAGGCTCCTCATCGCGATCCTGCTGGTCGGGATGGCGATGTCGAAGGCGGCGCTCGTCGCCATGTACTTCATGCACCTGAAGTTTGAGCGGCGAACACTGGGCTTGATCGCCCTCACTCCTTTGGTCTTGTGCGTGTTATTGGTCTTTGCCCTGCTGCCGGACCTCTCCGCAACTCCGCACCGATCGACGGAACCTCCTCAGGCCCCCGCAACCTCGCATTGACGTCGTCAGGTTCCCCCGCTATCGGGGGGGTCGGCTGCTTGGTTAACAGGTGAGACCGGGGGAACAGATCAGGCAACCGGGCAACCCCGGGGTCCAGAAAGCGCTCTGGGGCCTGCTGATTCTCGTTCTCATCGGCGTGGTGGGGGCAGGAACCTGGTCCCTGATCTTCCACAAGCCAGCCTCGAAACAGGGGCTGTCGGTCGGACCGCGGCAACCACCCGCTTACGGCTCGGTGCCTGAGTTCTCGTTTATCGAGCGGACCGGTCGAAGGGTCGAGCGGGCAGAGTTCCTGGGAAAGATCTGGGTTGTCGACCTGATCTACACCCACTGTCCCGATACGTGCCCTTTGCAGAGCGCAGAAATGGCCAGGCTTCAGGCTGACCTTGCGACCGAGGCCGATGTCCGCTTGGTCTCGATCACAGTCGATCCTGCGCGGGACACCCTTGCGGTCCTTTCCCGATACGCGAAACGCTTCGGGGCTGATCGTAAACAATGGCTCTTCCTGACTGGAGAGAAAACGGCGATTTATCGCTTCGTCCAGGAAGGCCTCCGCCTCCCCGTGATGGATCCAAGAAGCAGGGCCCGGGGTGCTGGTGGCGAGGGAGTGACGTTTCTTCACAGCTCCAGATTCGTTCTTGTCGATCGCGAGGCCCGGATCAGAGGCTACTACGAGAGCAGCGATATGGAATCACTCCGGCAGCTCCGCGAAGACGTAAAGGCCTTGCTTCGGAAGGAATGAGTACCCTCTCCGTTTCAGCGCTCCCTACCCTCAATGCTGTACTGAATGGCACCTGCGCTCTCCTGCTTGCCGTCGGATATCTCTTCATCCGACGGCGAAAGGTCGCCGCCCACAGGGCGTGCATGATATCCGCCTTTGGGACCTCCACCCTCTTTCTGATCTCCTATCTGACCTATCACTATCACGTCGGGTCGAGGCCCTTCGGGGGGCAAGGCGCGATTCGCACACTGTACTTCACGATTCTCATCTCGCACACGATCCTGGCCGTGGCGATTGTCCCTTTAGCGCTCATCACGTTATATCGGGGATTGAAAGGTCGCTTTGATCGACACGTCGCGATTGCCCGATGGACGCTGCCTTTGTGGCTCTACGTGTCGGTCACCGGGGTGATCGTTTATCTGATGCTGTATCAGCTCTACCCATCTTCGTGACTCACCCGAGTATCCTGGCCTACCTTCAGCAACGGCTCACCATTGGTACTGTGAACGGAGAGAGGGCCTGAGGCAGGATGGATCTGCACCGTGTCGGATCGCTGCTGAGCAGAGGTGTCCGGTTGAGGTGCCCTCGATGCGGCGCCGCGACACTGTTTGGTGGTCCCTTCTCGATGTATCCGGACTGCGTCAACTGCGACCTGAGGTTCGAACGGGAGCAGGGATATTTCGTAGGCGCGATCTACCTGAATTATGCCGCCACGGTCATTATCATGATCGCGGGGTACATTGTGCTTGATTATTTCTTCAATCTTTCCCTTACCATGCAGCTCGTCGTGTGGATCGTGTTTGGCGTCTGCTTCCCGCTGTTCTTTTTTCGATACGCCAGAAGCCTGTGGCTGAGCATCGACTATCTGTTCGACCCACAGAATGGGCCAGGGGACCGCACTTGATCAGCGCCGACGGAGCGTCAGTATTCGTGCCTGGACACCCCCGGATGACCTTGTCGTGGCCACTTTCGCCCGACTCGATCGGGACCGATGCCACGTAAGAAAAACAGCGTTGGTCTCTGTCCCGTTACGTGGTATCATGCGCGGAAAAGTGATCCAGGGACACCTTAGACCGACTAGCCATAAGGGGGGATTCACCGACCATGTACAGAAACATCATGGTGCCACTTGACAATTCCGAGTATTCGAACT
>CAZCMC010000052.1:0-9333 GCA_964499665.1 uncultured bacterium
CCGGGTCGCTCAGGCCCATCCGGATGAACTCCTCCACGATGGAATTCGCCAGCTCCTCCGGGTCCCCGTCCGGCAGCGCCACGCCCACCAATTCCATTGGGTCGTCTTCCTCGAACTCATCTCTCGGCATCGTTGCCCCCTCACTTCTTTTCTTCGATAAACCCGCCGTCCAGATACCGCTTCATGACCTCGTTCTCATTCCCCGGCGTGAAGCCGGTGCGTGCCGGCTCCCAGATCCCCTTCCCGCCGAGGCCGCCGTCCTCGGCCTTCGTGATCTTCACCAGGGTCTCCTTCGGGACCGTATTGATGGCATGGTTGTCGGCCTCGCCTCCGAAGATGAAGGTCATCGAGGTTTTCTGCTTGTGGAAGAGGGTATCGAGCTGGTGCATCGGCATGTGCCAGTTGCGGGTACAGCTCTGGTGGGAGCCGTACCGGAAGTTGGACTGGTAGCCGGTGTCCTCGGAGGTCGCCTGGCCGTCCGGCCTGGTCTCGTGCCCCTTCACGCTCTTCTCAGTGGCGATGAACGGCGCATGCTTCATCATGATGCAGTGATAGGGGTATGCAGGGTTGAACTTGACCCTGACCATGCAGCGGGCCACCTTGTAGAATGGATCGCTTGGCTTCCAGCCGATGTAGGGTCGGTCGGCCGGGTTGGCGTCGACGTACACGTAGTCGCCGTCATTGATCCCGAGGTCCCTGGCCGCCTTAGGATTGACGTGAAGCTGATGCTCCCCTACGCCAGCCATCCGCTTGTCCATCCGGTAGGGGTCGCCGAAGTTCGAATCCCAGATCAGGTTCCAGTCGCACACGCTCCACTGGGAATGGACCCGGTGCCGGGTTTTCGGCGTTAGGAGGTAGAAGTGGTAACCTTTCGACCAGAGTGGGTTCTTGGTCTCCTTCACCTGACTCCACGGCATCCTCACGTTGCGGATGGTCCGCTCGTCCCACCCCATGGCGTCAAGGGGGATGCCATAGTCGTCCGGTCGAATGTACGGGTTGCTTGAGACGATCACATTGGGCAGGTACGGCGTCGCCTCGGGCCCCTCCCGGTGGACGATGAAGTTCTCGCCGTACTCGATCACCTCAGGCTCGTCGTTATAGGCTTGGATGCGCCCCGTCGGGGTGAAGAACGCGACGTGGTCGTTCACCTGCTCCCAGAAGGGGATGCGGGGGTAGGTGCGGAAGAGCATCAGGGCCGCGCCCGGCTCGCCGAACTTGCCGGCCATGATGTCATCAAGCTTGTAGCCGGCTGTGGTGGTCGAGGAGTCCAGGAGGCGCTGAATGTAGACCTCCGGCCGCCCCTCAAGGGCGAATTTCCAGTAGTCGGCGAACCGCTTGTCGTTAAGAAGCTCGCCCAGCTTGGCCGCGACGCCCGCCAGGATCATGACATCGTCCTTGGTGTCGTAGAGGGGCTTGATCCCGCCCTTCCAGATCTGCAGAAACGGGTTGCTGCAGGAAGCGGTGATCTCGAGGGTCTCGAATTCCGGCCAGGAGTTGGCCGGCAGCGCGATGTCGGCATACTCGATACTGGCGGTCATCTCGATGTCCACCGAGACGATCAACTCGACCTTCGGGTTCACGTTCTTTATCATGTCGTAGGCATGCTTGGCGTTGTTGATCAGGTTCACGTTGGTGAAGAACATCAGCTTGGTCGGGGTGGGCATATGGGTCTGGCCGGTGAAGATCTTTCGCCCGTATTTTGGGGTGTTCACGATCAGTGGTGTGTCGCCGTGGTTCCAGTAGGCCGGCTCCTCGTCCTTGGTGTAGCTGTGGGTATGGATCTCCTTGCCGTGCGCGGCGGGATCGAGGTTGGGATCGAAGGGGTCCTCCGCCACCCAGCCCTTGAAGCCCGGTCCGCTCCAAGCGGAGCCCTGGAAGAGGGCGGCCTTGTAATTGCCGGCCCAGGTGCGACACCCGCTGCCCGGGACGCCGAAGTTGCCGGTCAGCATGAGGGGAAGGTAGAAGGCCCGGTTGGCCTCTGTGGCGTGGAACCAGTGGTTGATCCCTTCGCCGATGTGGATGGCCACCGGCTTGAGGGTGGCGATGTCGTTCGCCAAGCGCCTGATCAACTCCTTCGGCGCCTGGGTGATCTCATGGACGGTGTCGAGGTCGTAGTCTTTGAGATGGATCTTGTACAGCTCGAACAAGGTGAAGACCTCCACCTCCTTGCCGTCCACGGTCTTGACGGTGTACCGTCCCTCCAGGGCTGGGTCGATCCCCTTTTCGGCCAGGTGCTTCCCCACATCGTCTCGGGTGATGGCCCGAGGGCCGCCGGTCTTCAGGTTCCAGATCACGAAATCGCCCAACCGTTCGCGTTGCTCCCGTGTCAGGCCGTGAACCTTGACGCTCGCTCCCTGGCTGATGTCCTGATTCTTGTAGCCGGGGAAAACCTCGGCCGCCTTTAGTCGCGTGAGCGTGTCGGTCCGGATCAGCAGCGGCAGATCGGTGAATTGCTTGACGAATCCCTCGTCGTACCGCTTCTCGTCGATGAGGATCTTGGTCAGCCCCAGGAAGAGGGCGGCGTCGGTCTGGGGGCGGATCGGGATCCAGTAGTCGGACTTCGGCGCGGGCGCGTTGTATTCGGGAGCGATGGTCACGATCTTCGCGCCGCGTTCCATCAGTTCGTTGAAGAAGTGAGACTCGGGCATCTTGTTCTCGACCAGATTCTTCCCGCATTGAATGTGCAGTTTTGAAAATCGGAGCTCGTTGAAGTCGGAGTCGTCGGCCTGCAGGCCATGGACGAACGGTTGCCCCGGGGCTTGATCGCCGTGCCAGGTATAGTTGGACCAGAGGCGGCCGCCGAGGGCCTTGTCCGGGCCAACCCCTCGGACACTGGCGTCCAAGAGGGCCAGGGCGTTGGACAGACGATAGGCCCCGTACTTCCCGATCACCCCGAGTAGGCCCATCCCCCCTCGCAGCTTCATCGTCCTGGTGCCGGCACCGTGCATCTCCTCGATCATTTCGGGGGCATATCCCTGCGCCTTGAGTCGCCGGGCCCCTTCCTCCCCGCTATACTTCTTCGCGATGTGGGTCATCCCCTTGGCGACGTAGGTGAAGACCTCGTCCCAGGAGATTTTCAGGAACTCATCCTGGCCACGCGAGTCGAATCTGTACTTGCTCAGGTTCGTCGCAGTGAGCTCTGGGAAGCCGTCGTCGGCCCATTGTTTCCACCCTTTCCGGATAATCGGATACTTGAGGCGGTATGGACCGTAGATCCGCCGCGCGAGCGTGTATCCCTTGGGACAGCCCCGGGGATTCCAGGCGACCGTCGCCTTGTTCCCGTACAGATCGCTGTATCGGTCCACGTCGTAGTTTTGCTCGAGCCTGAGGATAACGCCGTTCTTGACGAAGGCGCGTAGCCGGCAGGCGTGAGTGTCGTTCGGCGAGCAGACGAAGGCAAAGCTGCTGTCGTAGGTGTACTGGTCGCGGTAGATCCGCTCCCAGTTCCGGTCCGGATAACTCTCCAGTGGGTTGCCCACCTCCACTGCTGGTTGGAGCAGACTTAGACCAAGTCCTCGGTCGGCGAGGGTAAAGACCCCAGCCGCGGTGGTCGCCTGCAGGAACTGTCGTCGGGTTACAGCCATGTTCGAGCCTCCTTCTGCCTCAGGTTCTCACCAACGGCCAACCCGGAGGGCGTAGCCTTCCAGGCAGCGCTCGCAGAGGCCGTCGTCTATCCTCCAGTCAGGGAAGTCTTGCTGAATCTCGGTCACGAGAGCGCCCAGGGCATTGTGGTCTTCGACGAAGTGGTAGCTGGGGAAGCGACAAAGGGGGCATGGTGACCCAGGCAATGGAACGGTGCGCGGGGTCTCTGATCCTGTCTGGCTCGGATCACCGGCTATGCGCAGTAGCGCCTGACTGCCCGTCGCCATCTGGAGGAGTAAGGAATGAGAGAGCGGCTCTGGCCGCCAGAGCCGCACGAAGATCGCCTCCCTGATCGTCGGCGAGAACTTCCGGTACTGCGCGTCGAACTCCCTGCGGTGCGAGTCCCTGTCGGCCAGGGGCTCTCCACCTGCGCACTCCAGTCTCGCATCGATGGAGAGGCACCAAAGGAGCCGGTACCGGTTCCGGATGATATTCTCTTCTGCGGGCGAGGTAACGGCCAGGCGGATTTCCCCCTCATACCCGAAGCCCGGATCGAGGAGGTCAACTACGTGGAGCAGTTCGTGGCGGAGGTAGCGGTGCAGGGCAGGGAGATCGAGGAAGCGATCGGCCCGCAAGCGGACCCCGATCCGTTTGATCGAATGGTCGTTGTCGCTTGCCTGCTCGAGTGACAGGTCGGCCCCCTCTTCAGCAGAAGAGGCGGCGAGGGCCACCAGAAGCTCCGATGCCTTGCCCTCGATGCTCGGGAATTCGGAGAGTTCCGCCTCGACCCTCTCCGCAAACCCGAGCATGATGAAGAATTGGTCGTGCAGCCTTTCGAATGCCGCATCCCGCGCGTCGGGACGGCGATGATACAGGGGATCGGCGGCGATGTGATACTCACGGAACAGCCCGGGGTCGCCGGCGTCCTGTCGGCGAGAGATCTCCTGCAGGACGACCGCTTCGGTGAGGAGAGGATCGTATTGGATTTCCATCGCTCGGTGCACCTCATGGCTTCGGGAGCTATCGACAGTGGCTATGAAGACTCGCAAGAGCCGGGCCAGGACGATCCGGAGCCGTTGGCACCGGCGAAAACCTTCTCAAACGATTGATTTTACTGAGCTTCTCGCTCGGGAAGAGGAACAGGCTTGGGGTCCCGGCGAGGCTCGATGATGGGACATCAAGTCCTCCAAGGGGAGGCGTGATCCGCAACCCCTCAAAACCAAAGAACAGAGGGTTGGGGCTCCGCTGCCCCAGGAATTTCAAAAATGTCACAGTCAGACGAGTCAAGAGACAATTTTACTCCGTTACATCGGGAAAAAAATTAGCGGGCCCGTTTGTGTCTTCGCGCAGTTGCGGCCCGGCGCGCGAGGTCTCGGAGGGTCGTCACCTCCATCATCGCGGTCAGCTTGGGCTTGATCTGCTTCCACCCTTCGTGGAGGATACAGGGATTGTCCTCGGCGCATCGGTGACTCCAGAAGATACAGCGCTCGAACAGCCCGGGGCCTTCGATGATCTCCAGCACCTCTCTCAGTGTGATATCTGCAGGCGGCCTTCCCAGGGTGTAGCCCCGGGTGGCGCCGCGGAACGAGCGGATCATTCCGTACTGAGTTAGTTTCTGGAAAATCTTGGCGAGGAAACTCTGGGGGAGCCCTTGGGCCTCGGCGATTGCGGCAAGCTGTAACACGGTCCCTGGTGGCTGCTGGGCCAGGTAGATCAGCCCCTGGATGCCATACTCGCTCTCGCGACTCAGTTTCATCGATGGTGGCCTCTTGGCGATTCAAACGACTGAATCGATCCGTCACACCTGTGTACTCCATTAGTAACCACGCTGTCAAGAAAAATCTCTCCCCCAAGAACAGACATAGATGTCGCCCCGCAATCCCTCCGCCCTCAGGCTCTGCGCGTAAGAGAACGAGGACTCGTCCGTCACGGCTTGCCGGGTCCGCACGGCCGAGATCATGACGAGGCCGATGCAGATCGCCAGGATGAAGAGGACGAGATACCCGGTGTGCAGCTTCGTTCGGATGAGCATGGGTGTGAAGCAGCAGTCAGCGATCAGCTATCAGCAATCAGCTTTCAGCAAAAGCACTCCTGCTTAGCGCGGAGTGCTACTACCCTGAGGAGTGAGCGCTGAACGCTCCCGTCAGAAGCGGATCCGGATGCCGCCATGGACCAGAAGGGGAGCGCCGATGGTGACGATGCCATCGGTTGTCTTACCGACCTCGAACGTCCTGTCGAAGAGGTTCTCCACCGCGAGGAAGAGCTCACTTGCGGACACCCTGGGCACGGGAATGGACCGCCATAGCATGAGGTCTACGACGAAATAGTCCCCCAGCCTCAGCGAGTTGATGTCGTCCTCGAACTGATCTCCCACATACCGCCCCTGAACGGACACGTTCACCAAAGCCGGGTTGGTGTAGATGAGTTTCAACGCAAACTGATGCCTGGGAACCTGGGCGATTCTCTTCCCCTCTAGCTCCGGCTGTCTAGGGGCGCTTAAGACTTCGGTCTCATTGAAGAGATAGCTTCCCGATAACGTGAGAAATGCATACGGGCGGTATTCCACCTCGGCCTCGATCCCCCTAATTCTCGTCCGGTCCAGGTTCTGACGTTGGCGGCAGACACCGCCTGCAGGGACAAAGCCGCAGGGCTGGATAGTTACCCCACTGGCTGGAGGTTGGGGCGCCACTCCGATGGTCACATTGGCGACTGGATCCTCCACCTCATTCCAGAAGGCGGTCAGCTTCGCGAGGAGATTTCGTGCAGGGGAATAGTCGATCCCGACTTCTCCTCCGATCAGTCTCTCGGGGTCCAGCTTCTCATCTCGTTTGGTGACACCCGCCTCGGTAATGTCGTTGCGGACCCTGAACGGCCGGAAGAGCTCGTTGATCGTCGGCGCCTGAAAGCCCTGATAGAAGGAGCCTCTCAGGGAGAGCTCATCGGTGGCATGATAGAGAAGGGCCACCTTTGGGCTGAAGGCCAATTCGTCCCGATCGGAAAACTGGGTTGTGACCCTTAATACGGTTGATTAAATAAACCCTCTGTGGTACGCTGTCCTGGGAGGAGGACAGATGGCCAAGAAAAGAGGGCGCAACCCGCGATTCCGTGAAGTGGCCTGCCCCAACGCCCGGTGCAAGGTCTTTGGTCAGCTGGGGTCCGGCATGGTGGTGTCCAACGGGACCTATTTCGTGGGGTCGGCCCGTGTCCGCAAGTTTATCTGCCGGCACTGCGGGAAGGTGTTCAACAGCCGGGCTAGGACCCCGTTCTGCTGGCTGCATACCCCCCAGCGGAAGGTCCTGATGGCCCTGAAGCTGCTGGTGAAAGGTCTCTCGCTGCGCGGGACCGCGGAGGTCCTGGAGGTCAAGCTGGACACGGTCCGCAACTGGCTGAGGAAAGCCGCGCAGCACTCGGACGCCGTCAGCCGGATGCTGATCCACGACCTGAAACTCTCGCAGGTGCAGGTGGACGAGCTGTGGACCTTCGTGAAAAAAAACACCAAGATCCCGATGGGAGGACAACCCGAAAGCGCCATTCGTGCGTAAGGCGGGCCGGGGCAAGAGTGTGGGGACGGCCTGGATCTGGGCGGCGGTCGCTCCAGAGTGCCAGCTGACGTTGGCGGCCCAGGTGGGCAACCGGAACCTGTATGCGGCGCGGCGACTGCTGCGCTCCGTCCGGCGCTGCTTGGCAAAGGACACGTGGCCCCTCTTCACCTCAGACGCCCTCCGTCATTATGCGCACGTGTTCCTGGAGGCCTTCGGCGTCTGGCAGCGGCCCACGCCCACGGGCAAGCGCGGCAGGCCCAAGAATCCGGTGCGCATCCCCCATCCCCTCTTGGGCTATGCCCAGGTGGACAAACGCCGCAAGGAAGGGAGGGTCGTTGCGGTGAACCGGAGCATCGTCTTCGGTTCGGACAAAGACATCCTCGCCCGGGCCCAGCGCTTGCGGCGAGCCAATGGCCGCAAGGGGAAGATCAATACCGCGTACGTGGAGCGTCACAACCTGACCCTGCGGAAGGAAAACGGTCGGTTGAGTCGGAAGACGCTGGCCTTCTCCAAAACCCGACGAGACCTCCAGCGGCAACTCGACTTCTGGAGAGCCTGTGCCAACTTCGTCCGTCCGCATCGGTCGCTGCGAGCGCCAGCGCCCGCTGGCTCTGGCCCCAAACGGTGGCTGCCCAGGACTCCGGCCATGGCTGCTGGAATCAGCGACCACGTCTGGACGCTGGAGGACTTGTTGAAGTTCAAGCATTGGATATGTCAATCATATTAAGGGTCACCACCTAAGGCCGCAAGGATTTCAATTTAGGACGATACCCACCCACTGGAACCCACTCTTCGCGCCGCATTTGCCCTTTACACTCACTGTGAGACGCCGTATACTCCACCAAGATTTGATGGGAGGTCTCCATGAACCACCAGCCGTTCTTGGTTGACCGCGAGGGTCAGACGGCGATTCTGACGATTAATCGCCACGCGCAGCGCAACTCTCTCAGCTTCGAGATGTGGGAGGCCTTCCCCGGCTACATCAAGGAGCTGAACGCGGATCCCTCTGTCCGTGTGATCGTGCTGACCGGCGCCGGCGATAAAGCCTTCGCCTCCGGAGCCGATATCTCCGAGTTCACGTCGAAGCGGACGGGGCGCGATGCCGCCGCGCTGTATCACCGCGCGGTGGAAGAGACGATGGCGAGCCTGGAGGCGGCCAGCAAGCCGGTCATCGCCATGGTGAACGGCTTTGCGCTTGGTGGAGGCTGTGAATTGGCGGTCGCCTGTGACCTTCGGATCGCAGCCGAGAGCTCAAGCTTCGGCATTCCTTCGGCCAAGTTGGGCGTGGTGATCAGTTTCTCTGACACCAAGCGACTGGTCGATCTGGTCGGGCCGGCCGTGGCCAAGGAGATGCTGATGACGGGCCGGCGCCTTTCGGCCCGAGAGGCGCTGGCAGTCGGGCTGGTCAACCAGGTTGCGGCAGACCCATCGCTCCGTAAGGCCGCCCTCGATATGGCGGAGGCGATTTCGGCCAACGCGCCGTTCTCAGTTGCTTCAGCGAAGGCGATGGTGGACCACTGCCGCCGCGACGCCGACCTCTCTTCGGTAAGCTCCACTGATGCGGATCGGCCCCTGCGCTGTTACGAGACCGAGGATTTTCGAGAGGGAGTGCAGGCCTTCCTGGAGAAACGCCCGCCCAGATTCATGGGACGGTAGAAAACAGGGTATAGGGTAGAGGGTTAAGGGTAAATGATCGGAAAGGTTGTGCAGTCCCCCTTGAGGTCTCTCCCCTAAACCCTAGACCCTATACCCTAGGTGATCCAATGGCAAAGCGGCGGGTGCATTTGACATTTACTGGCAAGTTGGTCGAGGAACCGATCCTCTGGCAGCTCAGCCAGACCTTCGATCTTATCTTTAATATCCGCCAGGCGGACTTTACCGAGGGGATCGGGTGGATCATGGCCGAGCTCGAGGGTGACGCCCAGCGCCTCGAGAATGGAATCAAGTGGCTGGAGGACCGTGGTGTGCAGGTGGCCCCGATCGAACAGGACGTGGTCTCTTGACAAGTTTGATTTGTTCTTGACAGGAAAAAGCGGTTCTGTTTAGATAACCAGGATTTCCCTTTTCATCCAGAGTGGCTGAGGGACTGGCCCTGCGAAGCCACGGCAACCGGTTCCGCCCCGGACTGGGGCGGAACAGTGGTGCCAACTCCTGCATCCCGGACAGGGCGGGATGAGAGATGAGAAGGACGCCGTCGAATTCGACAGCC
>CAZCMC010000053.1:0-9272 GCA_964499665.1 uncultured bacterium
TTGCCGCTCGACTCGGACCCGGTGTGGACCACGACGCCGTTCAGCACGTTGCTGTTGCTGGACAGGAAGTTGTCGAAGCCGAGCGCCCGGCGGTACTCCACGTAGTACCAGGTTTTCTTGCCGGTGCTGGGGTCGGTGGACTTGAGGATCTTGAGGGCCTTGGGCTTGGGATTGGGATTGGAGCCCAGCGACTCATAGGGGTCCAGCCAGTAGGTGCCATCCGCCTGGACGGTGGTGACGGGCGGCGACGTGGTGCCGTAATTCAACCACCCGAGGCGCTCCTTCTGGAAGGCGTTGAAGTGGCCCGATGAGGGATTCCCCATGATGTCCAGCGTGTCGCCGTAATCGCTCGTGGTGCAACTGGGCCCTAGCGTGGTGGTGCCGCAGTCGAGGTAATGGGAATGATAGAGGCCGAAGTTGTGCCCCATCTCGTGGCCGACGACTTTCACCGCCAGGCTCCCGTTGACCCACGCCTGGGAGGGGTTGCCACCGACCGACCCGAGGCCCCACCACGTGCAGGCGTTGTTGGGGAAAGCGTAGACATAGCGGCTGTAGGCGGAGAGAGTGACCCCTGCTGCGGTGGCGGCCTGCTTGGCATAGGTCGCAATGCTGGACGAGCTGCATGTCGTATAGGAGAGGGGGATGGTGTACCAACCGACCACATCCCCGGTCAACCAGGTCTGCTGGTAGGAATTTTCCAGGTCGAAGTTGCTCGTGGTCGTGAAGACGACGCTCTGCGCCGTGGACACCGTGTAGGGCTGGGTAGCTTTGTCCTGAAAGTTGACCAGCATCACGAGCGTCTTCTGTGCCCCGAAGGTGTTCGGCAGGGCGACCGAGAGGGTCTGGACACTGGTGCTGCCGGACTGAAGCGCGAGCGCCAGACCAAGGCGGACCCCGGTGACCCTGATCCGGTCCCCCGTTTGGCGGTCCGTCGGAGGTTCGGCCGCGAAGTGAAGGGACAACCGCTCCCCGGCAGCTTCGAGGAAGTAGAGATAGCGGCTCCCGTCAGTCCGATCCTCGTGCAGGATCTCCAGCTCCCCCTCGAGCTCAACCTCTTCCTCGACAGAGGCCTGAACCGCTGGGGGGAGGCTGGCGCGCAGGTGTGCGGGAATGGTGATCCGCAACACTTCTCCGGGGTCACTCTCAATGAGCCCTGCAAGAAGCTGCTGGCGAGCGGCCGCGAGAGTGAGGAGGCTGCCCAGGAACTGGCTTTTCTTGGCACGGGGAGCCAGTTGATATTGGATATTCAGGGCGACAAGGTTCTGCGTGAGGCTTTCTGCAGAGACGGGCGGCCCAGGGGTCGGGGGAGGCTGCGCAGAGATCGTCCGCGGCGTGAGGGCGATGGCGAGAGCAAGGCACAGCGCGGCGATGATGAGGCGAGTTGAGCGACGAGCTGGCTGACCGGAGGTGTGAGTAGGATGTCGGGACACCATGGGGATCTCTCCTTTCTTCAGAAAGATCCCCGTCCCGGCAGGTACGGTGGTTCTCCTCTTTCGGCAGCCCGGCTGTCCCGACTTCAGTCGGGACCCGTGGTTTTGCGTCCCCCGATCACTCGAGGTTTGCCTTTGTCGGGAGGAGATCTTTCAGCTTAGTAGAGTGTGGAGCAAAGGGCCTGAAGTGTCTCTGAGATTAATCCTAGCAAATCTCATGCCATTGGCCGTCTCGATGTCCTTACGAGGAACTTGGTGATCGATACAGCGGCGATAGAAGTGCGGCGGGCGGGCGGCCCATGGCCGTCTCCAGCACGTATCAGGTTTTGAGCGCTCGCCTGAGAAAGTACCCGGTGTAGGAGGTGGGGTGGACAGCCACCTCTTCCGGGCGCCCCGCCACGACGAGCTGTCCCCCATCGTCTCCGCCCTCCGGGCCCAGGTCGATGATCCAGTCGGCTGTCTTGATGACCTCCAGGTTGTGCTCGATCACGATGACAGTGTTGCCGGCATCGGTCAAGCGGTGCAGGACATGAAGGAGCTGGCGGATGTCGTGGAAGTGCAGTCCGGTGGTCGGCTCGTCCAGGAGGTACAGGGTCCGGCCGGTGCCCCGCTTGCTGAGCTCCCTGGAAAGCTTCACCCGCTGCGCCTCGCCGCCGGAGAGCGTCGTGGCAGACTGCCCCAGCTTGATGTAGCCCAGGCCGACGTCAAAGAGGGTCTGCAGTTTCTCCTTGATTCTCGGCACCGGCTGGAAGAACGCCAGGGCCTCCTCCACCGTCATGTTCAGCACGTCTGCGATGCTCTTCCCCTTGTACGCGATCTCCAGTGTCTCTCGGTTGTAGCGCGCCCCCTTGCAGACTTCGCAGGTCACGTAGACGTCAGGCAGGAAGTGCATCTCGATCTGGATCAGCCCGTCGCCTTGGCAGGCCTCGCACCGGCCGCCCTTGACGTTGAAGCTGAAGCGGCCCGGCTTGTAGCCCCGAACTCGGGCCTCCGGGACGAGGGCGTACAGCTCCCGGATGAAGCTGAAGACACCGGTATAGGTGGCCGGGTTGCTGCGGGGCGTCCGGCCGATCGGCGACTGGTCGATGTCGATCACCTTGTCGATCTGCTCGGCGCCGAGGATCTTGTCGTGCTCTCCCGGTCGCTCTCGGGACCCGTAGAGCCCTCGATCCAGTGCCCGGCGCAGGATCTCATTGACCAGGGTGCTCTTCCCCGAGCCGGAGACGCCTGTGACGCAGGTGAACACTCCTAAAGGAAATTCCACCTCAATGTTCTTGAGGTTGTGCTCCCGGGCCCCGACGACGGTCAGCGTCAGGCCGCTCCCGCGGCGCCGTACGCGAGGGACCGGGATCTTCAAGCGGCGGGACAGGTACTGCCCGGTGAGCGAGGTCTTGTGCTTGATGATGTCGCCAGGTCTCCCGCTGGCCACCACCCGCCCCCCGGAGACCCCCGCCCCGGGACCCAGGTCGATGACATAATCGGCGGCACGGATCGTCTCCTCGTCGTGCTCCACGACCAGCACCGTGTTCCCCAGGTCCCGGAGCCGCTTCAAGGTATTCAGCAGACGGACATTGTCCCGCTGATGGAGGCCGATGCTGGGCTCGTCCAGAATATAGAGTACGCCGACCAGCGAGCTGCCAATCTGGGTGGCCAACCGGATCCGCTGCGCCTCCCCGCCTGCCAGGGTTGCCGCGGTCCGGTCCAGGGTCAGGTAGTCGAGGCCGACGTTGACAAGAAAGGTCAGGCGCTCGCGAAGCTCTTTGAGGATGCGGCGGGCGATTTCACGTTCCTTTTCGCCGAGCGAAAGGTCCTGAAAGAAGCGGAGCGCTTCCTTGACCGAGTAGCGCGTCACCTCGGCGATCGACTTGCCATCCACCTTGATAGCGAGCGACTCCTTCCGCAGTCGCGCCCCCTGACAGTCCGGGCAGGGCCGGAGGCTGGCCAACTGATCGACGTAGGTCTCGATCTCCTCCCGCACCCTGGATGAAGAGGTCTCTTTGTAGCGCCGGTCCAGATAGTGAGCGCTCGGGCCGCCATGCCACGGCTCGAGGATCCCTGGGAGGTCCTCCATCCGCCCCTCCAGCTTTGTCCCGAGACCGTCGCAGGTCGGGCAGGCGCCGTGTGGGTTGTTGAAGGAGAAGATGCGAGGGCTGATCTCCGGGTAACTGACGCCGCAGTCGATGCAGGCCAAGCGCTCAGAGAAGGTCAGGTCCTTCGACGGCTCCAGGAGGTTGACGGTCACGATCCCCTCGCTGAGCTTGAGAGCCGTCTCGAGCGAGTCGGCCAGCCGCTTCCTGACATCGTCTTTCAGGATGAGGCGGTCCACCACCACCTCGATGGTGTGCTTCTTGTTCTTGTCCAGCTCGATCGACTCCTCGAGCTCCCGTGGCTTGCCATCCACCCGCACGCGGACAAACCCCTGCTGGCGCATGTCAGCGAAGATCTGACGGTACTCTCCCTTCCGCCCACGCACGACAGGGGCCAGGACCTGGAACCTGATTCCGGCCGGCAGCGCCATCACCTGATCCACGATCTGTTGCACCGTCTGGGAGGCGATCGGCTTGCCGCAGGAGTAGCAGTGTGGCTTGCCTGCCCGGGCGAAGAGGAGGCGAAGGTAATCGTAGATCTCCGTCACTGTCGCCACGGTCGAGCGGGGGTTCTTGCTGGTGGTCTTCTGCTCGATGGAGATTGCCGGCGAGAGCCCCTCGATGAGGTCCACGTCCGGCTTATCCATCTGCTCCAGAAACTGGCGGGCGTACGCGGAGAGCGATTCAACGTAGCGGCGCTGCCCTTCCGCATAGATGGTGTCGAAGGCCAGCGACGACTTTCCGGACCCGGAGACCCCGGTGATCACGACCAGCTTATCCCGGGGAATCTCCAGGTCGATCGACTGAAGGTTGTGCTCGCGTGCCCCGCGGATTACGATCTTTCCGCTCGACATGAATGATTGTCCCGTCTTTCATCCCCTCCGAGATCTACCCCACCTACCCTCTCCTTACAAAGGGGAGGAAATTGAATACCCAGTCGAGCGGGGAAATAGGCTGGAGGGTGCGCTTGCGCTACTTCGTGGCGGCAGGCGGCAGCACGCCGCGGATGGGCTTGAACGTGTAGGACCCCTCGATCGCGGGCCCGGCGAACCGGTAACTGATCCCCTTGGCATAGTACCACCACGTCTCTGCCGGCTGGTCGCCCACCCCGCGGTCGATGCGTTCCGGAAGCCCTAATTGACGCAGGACTTTCCCCCTCATTGAATCGGCGCCATACAGCGCGATCTGTTGTTGCACCTCTTTCCATTTCGGGTGATCGAGGAGCACCTGATCGAACCTGAGCTCCTTTCCCTCCTTTAGCCGGGTGGTGATGTCGATGCCCTCCGGCTTTTGGAACCGGACACCGTCGAACCCGTCTTCGGCATAGAAGAAGAGGTAGAAGTTATTCCCGAGTTCCTTCGGGATGAGCTCGGCCCGGTACCGGCCTTCGTGGTCGCTGAGGACCTTGAGCTGCCGGCGGTCCAGTTCCTTGTAGTCAAACTTCATATCCAGATCAAGCCTCCGACCCACGACAAGCACGGGGGTCCCCGGGACGGGGCGGCCCTGTTGATCGGTGATCCGACCGGTGATGACCCGATGCTCTGCAATCTGGACCGTTGCGCACGCGGCGAGGGTTACCGCCACAAGCAACAGGCCGAGCCGCTTGTTTCTTTGACCCATAGGAGTCTCCTCTGAACAGATGACGAACCAGCGACCACTATACTCAATGCGGCCCGGTGGTTCAAGGCAAAACGGCTGATCGTCGATACGGGCTGGAGAGAGTACCGGTATGCAGATGGCCAGATTTCCGTTGACAGGCCGGGGCGTCAATTGTCATCATACATCCGGGCCGAAGTGGTGGAATTGGTAGACACGCCGTCTTGAGGGGGCGGTGGGGTTACACCCGTGGGGGTTCGAGTCCCCCCTTCGGCACCATGTTCAATCTATCACGTCTCATGCCCTTCCATTCGGCGTCGTCGAAGTTCCCTCGCGCAAGCGGCCGTCTCCGTCAGGACGAATAGGCATTGCTGATCGAACAGATATCATCTGTCAAGATAGGTTTGCGGCTGAAGGATACGGGGTCGAAGCTTGAAACCTGACTCCATAGTGCTGACGGGCTGCGCCGGCTTCATCGGCCACAAGGTTGCTGAGTCGCTCCTGGCTGCTGGCCACCCCGTCGTCGGTCTCGACAACCTCAATGACTCCTACGACATCCGTCTGAAGGACTGGCGCCTCGACCAGATCGTCCGCCATCCAGCGTTTCAGTTTCAAAAGCTGGACATCAGCGACCGAGCGGCCTTGAGGGCGCTCTTTCTAACGGGACTTGGGCCTAAGGGCTGCGCACCAGCCGCTATTATTAACCTGGCTGCCCGAGCAGGCGTCCGTCAATCAGTCGAAAACCCTTCGGCCTACCTGGAAACCAATGTAACCGGCACCCTGAACCTTCTGGAACTCTGCCGGGAGTTTGGGATAAAGAAGTTCGTGCTGGCTTCCACCTCGAGCTTGTACGGCCATGGAAACCCCTTACCATATCGGGAAGATGCGAACACAGATGGCCCCCTCTCGCCCTATGCAGCCTCCAAAAAGTCAGCCGAAGTGCTCTGCTACACCTATCACTATCTCTACGGGATCGACATTACGGTCCTCCGGTATTTCACAGTCTACGGTCCGGCGGGGCGGCCCGACATGAGCCTGTTCCGCTTTGTGCAATGGATCAGCGAGGGCCGCCCAGTCGTGGTGTATGGCGACGGCCAGCAGTCGCGCGACTTCACCTTTGTGGACGATGTCGCGCTGGGTACGGTTGCCGCCCTCAAGCCGCTGGGCTATGAGGTGATTAACTTGGGCTCTGACTCACCGAGTGTCCTGATGGATGCTATAGGGCTCATCGAGGAGTTGGTCAAGCAGAAGGCGAATATCGTGTACAGGGATCGTCATCCAGCCGATGTGCTGGCAACCTGGGCCAACATCGACAAGGCTGGGCGGTTACTGAGTTGGCGGCCCGCATCGACATTCCGGGATGGTGTGGCAGCGATGGTGAGATGGTACCAGGCTCATCGAGAGTGGGCGAAGGACGTGTCAACATCATGAGGCTTGATAGGTTTCAAGCGCATTGAAGGGAGCGTCACTCGGATTGCCGCGCTCCTTCCAGTCGGTCGCAATGACAATGCAAGAGAATTCAATGCGTCCAGTTTAGTTTCAAACCCCAATGTTTCAGATTGAATGACATCCTTACGCCCTCAGAGGCCCTCAGAGAGGTAATTGCTTCCTTTCCCACGGACGCCGGTCGAAGAGTCGTCTCTCCTCCAACTCTCCAATCCCTGCAAACTGTGCGGACACGCGGTCCGTCCGATCCCCCACTCTAACTCACCGAATTCCTCACATCGCTGGCACAATTATTGCTAAAGACTTCTGCAGGTATTGAAGGTTCCTTTCCGATAAAGGCAAAGCCCGAGTAATCGGGGGACGCAAAGCCATGGATCCCAAGTAGGTCGGGACAGCCAGGCTACCGAAGAAAGGAAGAGCGACAACCGCTCTCCAACGGAAAGCAACCTTCCGGAAAGGAGCGGTTGTTATGTTTTCTGCCAAGTTCCGAGTCCACCTGCTGGCGTTCTCTCTCCTCCTGGTTCCTCCTCTCCTCCATGGTTGCCTCGGCACCATTCAGTATCGTTCCAGCGCCGAGATTCGAAGCGGGTTCCACGCCGATATCTTCAACTTCAGCGATCGCGACCTCAACCCCGACAGGGTGGATGACCTCTACCTCGAAGTCGCCCGCCTGATGGGGATCACCCCGAATAGCTCCAAACCTCGCCCTAAGGTCTTGCTGGTTAGCCCCGCCGAGATCCATCAGAGGTACCTCAGCCTCCGACCTGCCGCCAAGACTCAAAGCGGGATCGCAGTCGCTCTCTACATTCCGCTCGAAAACACGATCCTGATCCCCCACTTTGATCGCACTCTCTTGAGCCATGAGCTGGCCCACTACTTCACCTTCCACTATCTCTCCGCCCATCGCTCTAAGTGGGAACAGATCGCAGATGAGATCACGGGCAAGATCAAGAACAACGAAAGGATAATCCGATGAAAAGACATACCGGAGTCGCCCTAGCGTTCGCCCTCTTCCTTGTTGCGGTCAGCGGGAGTTAAGCCGAGGCCAGAAAGCCGAGGCAGTCATTTCCGGACCTGACGATATCCGCCATCAGTGCCCCCTCGTCAACATCTCCCGGCAAGACGATCGCTGTTTCAAGCTCGATCCTGAATCAAGGGAAGGTGACCTCTGTGGCCTTTTCCATGTCGTATTATCTCTCGACATCAACGTCGAAGACCTCTACCTCGCCCCTCCAGGTGCTCGCACCACCTCCGGTCAGCGGGCTGGTCGATTCGCCCCCGATTTCAGTCGATAGCCGGGAGTTCTCGCGCATCCGGACCAACAGGAGATTGAGTGAACGCGCCTCGCTAAGTTCTCGGCGGAGTTAGACCCACGAAATCTCGCGTTGCCCTCGCGGCACCATTGAACTTCCAGACCTGATGCTGACACTTCGAGGATGATCCCTCTTGCCCGTATACGAGGGGGAAGGCGGAAAAGGATTTCATCGAACATCCTCATCCCATCACTGCTTCTGCTCCTCTTCTCCCGCCGCCTTGACACCCCACAGGCCACGTGTTACGGTGCCCGCAGGTTGTGGTAGATTGTTACGAACCCCACTCCCCGTGACGGCTCACTTGTCTTGATTTCAACCGCGTCGTTGTCCTCAGAACGTTTGAGCGGATGATCGGGCGGCCTCACGCTCCCTTCGCGCCTGCCACCATCGATCCTCGGACCGCTGCCCTTCTCGCGTTCTTTTGCCTCGTGTGGGGCGGCGCCATGGTTGCAATCAAGGTCGGCCTTTCAGGCGCGCCACCGTTTTCCGCCGCAGGCATCCGCTTCGCCCTGGCAAGCCTGACGCTTCTCTTGATTGCAGCAGCCCGTGGAAAGCCTCTTTATCTCCGTCATGGCTCCCGGCGACCCGTCCTGCTGCTCGGGCTCCTGCTGGTGGTGCAGCATGGCCTTTTCAACCTCGGCATCAACCTTACCACTGCCAGCCGTGCTTCGGTCTTCCTCTATACCCAGCCTGTCTTCGTCGCCATCCTCGCCCACTTCTTGATCGCAGACGATCGTCTCGACCGGAACAAACTGCTGGGGATCGGCCTATCGCTCATTGGGCTGCTCGTTGCCTTTGCGGAGCGACTTCAGGCCCACGATCCCCGAGCCCTGATCGGGGACGGCTTGGTCCTCCTTTCTGCCATCTGCTGGGCGATCCAGACGATATTTCAGAAAGACCTGTTGGCCTTTGTCGAACCCGCCTCCCTGATCTTCTACCAGATGATGATCGCCTCTCCCCTCTTCTTTCTTCTGAGTATCCTCTTCGAACCCGCGCTCATCATCGCGCTGGACGGCGCGATCGTGCTGGCTTTTTTCTATCAGGGGGTCATCGCCGCCGGGCTGACCTTTGCCGCCTTCGCGGCCCTCCTCAAACGCCACCAGGTCAGCCGCCTCTCCTCTTTCATCTTCCTCGCGCCGATTTTCGGCGTCCTCCTCGGGCACCTACTCCTGCGAGACCCGCTGACTGGCTACCTCGGGGTGGGTCTGGGTCTGGTGGCGGTCGGAATCTTCATCGTGAACCGACCGAGAAGACGTTCACGGTTCAGAGTTCAGGGTTCATAGCCAAGAATTCAGAGTTCACGGTTCAGAGTTCATAGACTCTGAATATAAGCCGGACATCTCTGAACTATGAACTACGAACTATGAACTGCGATGCTGACCGCGCTCCCACAAGAGCAG
>CAZCMC010000054.1:0-1490 GCA_964499665.1 uncultured bacterium
TCCAACTAGCTCAACCTACACCTTGTGTGCAATGTGCCGGGCCAAGAAACGAGCATAGCAAGGCGCGGACCCCAGGGTCGACCGAGGCGTACATCCTCAGGTACGTCGCAGGGAGTGCCCTGGGGTGAAGCCACGCCGCTAGGCGAAGTTTATTGGACCGGCACGAGTCGCCCGGTGGGAGGCAACCACCCATGACCACCTACAAGATTGCGCCATCGATCCTGTCTGCCGACTTCGCCAGGCTGGGTGAAGAGGTACGCGCCGTGGACGAGGCCGGGGCCGATTACATCCACGTCGATGTCATGGATAACCACTTCGTGCCCAACCTCACCATCGGGCCAACGGTGGTGGCCGCCATCAAACCTCACACCCGAAAGCCGCTTGATGTGCACCTGATGATCGAGCCCGTCGATGCCATCATCCCCGACTTCGCCGAGGCCGGGGCCACCATCTTGACAGTGCATCCGGAGGCGACGCGCCACCTGGATCGCACCATCCAGCTTATCAAGAGCGTCGGTTGTCGGGCGGGGGTGTCCCTCAACCCAGCGACCCCTATCGATTCGCTGGATCACGTCCTGCAGAAGCTGGACCTCGTGCTGGTCATGAGCGTGAATCCGGGGTTTGGGGGCCAGAGCTTCATCGAATATGTGCTGCCCAAGATCGCCGCCATCCGCAAGCGCATCGACGCCACCGGGAAGATCATCGACCTGGAAGTGGACGGCGGCATCAAGGTCGAGAACGTTCGGCGCATCGCCGACGCGGGAGCCGACACCTTTGTCGCCGGGTCAGCTATCTACAGCACCCCCAACTACGGCGAGACCATCGCCAGATTCCGCGCCGCCCTTTCCGGCGCAGGCCGTGATCATCGATCCCCATGATCCCGCGAGCCCGACGCACAGAGCGTCGGAGACAGACGGCCTGGTGGCCAAGAAGGCCTGGGTGTCAGGATGCACTGGAGTAGACTGAACGGCATGCGCCCGGAGGTGAAAAGGAGGCAGAGGAGGAACGATCCATGAAAGCCAAGGAGTACCCGGTCATACCCGACGATCAAGTGGTCAAGCGATTGGAGCAGGAATTGCCAGGTTGGTATCTCGAGGGGAGATGGGTCAGAAGAAAGTTCAATACCGACGGCTGGCCGACGACATTGATGCTGGTCAACGCCATCGGCTACCTGGCTGAGGCTGCCTGGCACCACCCGGACCTGGAGGTCACATGGGGGAAGGTCTGGGTGAAGCTCCGGACCCATAACGCCGGCGGGATCACCGAAAAGGATTTCGCGCTGGCCAAGCAGATCGAGCAGGTGACGCTCTGGCGACCCGGCCAGGAGGCGCCGCTAGACGGAACCCCTAACAAATGGGTTCGCGGCGGCAGCAAGGAGTAAGGCAGAAAAGCAGCATTCAGCTTTCAGCGGTCAGCGTTCAGCTTTCTTTTAGGTGTCCTGCTGACCGCTGAGTGCTGATGGCTGATCGCTTTCTTAAAAGAAATACGAG
>CAZCMC010000054.1:1590-9261 GCA_964499665.1 uncultured bacterium
TGCCTTTGCGGCACATCGGACAGTCCTTCGGGGCGTAGGTCGGAAATTCCCGATCGATCAGCGTGAAAAGGGGGAACTTAAACTTGATCCTCTGGCTCCGCCGCCAGAGCGTCCCTATCCCAACCACCCTCCCGCTCAACGATTTGACGAGGTCAATCAGCCCCCTCACGGTCTCTCCCGTGGTGAGGATGTCTTCTACGATCAGCACCCTAGGCGTGCCGGCAAAATATTGCCGGAACTCTCTGGGGAGGGACACCTGGCTGGTGCCCCCATTGTCCCGCTGCTTGATGGCATAGACGAACCGTGGTTGTGATGGGTGAGCTCTGGCAATGCAGTGGCCCAGGAGCGAAGCGCCGTAGCCTGTGGTGAGGACCAGATCGATCGGCTGCTCCGCGAAATGCTTCGCAATCACGTCCCCCAGCCCCTCGGTGAAGGCCGGCTCGGTCGTGGCTAGGGCCTTCTCCACATACTCCTTGGCATGGCGCCCCGACGGAAGGACAAAGTGATCGTTGGTCAGGTACGCCCCGGTCCTGAGGAGGATACCTCGGTTGATCCGTTCCAAGATCTCCGCTTCCATAGCCTATCCTCGCACTGCATTCCCGTGGGTACAGGTCGCTCGCTCGCCCTGCCATTCATCGAGAAGACCCGTGGAGCGCGATGCGACTGTCCGGCCCACCTTCACACGCCCCCCCTGCTCGCGAACGGCGGCGTGGTTCTCCTTACACCTGCTGCATCTCCCTTCTGAACAGCTCGGTGACCGCGGTGGCAAAGATCTGGGCCACGAACTCGGCTCTGGCATTCTCGAATCGCTTGACGAGGCCCTGGATCTTCGCCGATTCGGTAGCTGGCTCCTTCCGGCCGGCCGCCCTGGCCTGATCAGTCCAGAGATGCGCCACATCCAACAGCTCTCCGACGTTGAGACTTCCGATCGGTCGCACTTTGACCGACCTCACGCCCTTCGCCCGCTGCTCCTTGGCGAGATCCACATCTTCGACCCGCCAGCAGAACACCTCACGCTCCTCTCCCGGCCGGTCGATCTGGACTCTCGGCGTCATCGCGCCCAGAAGGGTAGCGACAGCCCTTCTTGTCTCGGCAGGAAGCTCCCGTACCTTCCCCGCCACATGCGGCGCCCAGCGCTTCGCCCGATCCTTCAGCCACCTGGGCGGCACGCCAAGCTGCACGGTCTCTCGACCGGTGACGGGATCCGTTTCCACGAGCACCAAATGCTTTCGCTCCTGTCGCGCAAGCTCGGCGTAGGCCATGATCACGCGAGTAATGGCCAGCTTACTGGGCCGCGTGGCGACAAAGTCAGCGCCCATCTCGGCGAAGAAGGCGACCCAGGACGGGATCGCCTCCGGGTCCCGTACACAGAAGCCAACCCTACGGTGCGGTCGATGCCGTTTCGCCCCCAACAGCAACCCGCTGCAGAACCGCCTCGCCGCGGCAGCCGCCTCCTTGAAGAGGCCTGGGTCATGGTCAATGCTCCCCACGCCCAAGACCAGGGATGACAGATCCTCGGCATCCACGATGAAGCCGTCAAAGAGACGACTAAACTGTTCGATGAAGTGGAGATTGCTGGGCGTCTGAACCTGAAGATAGACCTCCAGCCCGTTTTCGCCTCGAGCCAATCCGTGACTGCCCATCAGTGCGAGGAGTCGCCGCCCCTCTTCGGGCGTACGGCAGAGTGGAACGATCACCTTGACGTTTCGGAGTCCCATCTCATCCCGCACCCGCTTGATGGCCTGGCATTCCAAGGAGAAGGCCCGCCCGTATAACGGGTGACAGTGGCGGCCTGACCCCCGCAGGTCGCGGAGTGGATCCCCCGACTTCGGCTCATAGCGATCTCCCCCCAGCAGCCGCAGGTAGCGATCTGAACTGAGACTCGAAAGACGGACGAGGACATCGCCCTTCAGGTGACCAGACACCTCACGGCATGAGCCCGCTGCAAACGAGCCGATCGCATAGGAGAGCTGATCAACAAGCCAGTCGGCTTTCTTGGGATAGGGACCCGCGCGTTTCTCGATGCCCTCCACCAGGGTGGCGAGGCTCGTGTCCTCCCCGAGACCACGACTTGCCCTCTCCTGAAGCTGATCAAAGTCCAGGAAGGCGAAGGGGTGAATGCCGACCTGTTCCTCAATGATCGCATCCAGGGCGAACATTCCAACCCCATCGATGGGAGACTGGGCCTCGAAAAGCGCGCGATCCAACGGTCCCGCGATCAGCATCAATTCGGTCTTGGTCCCCGGAAGTTCCGCCGCGCGGACACGCTCGACTCGATACGCCCGACGCCCTTTCATCACCATGCCGATCTCATCGCGGCAGTCTACGGTGACGTCCACCCCGTCATCAAGTAGTACCGCGGCGGGACCGGCGCCCACGAGACACGGCAAGCCTTGCTCGCTGCAGAACCGAGACGCATGGCTGGTGCGATCACCACGGACAGTGATCACGGCCGCGGCGGCCCGCATCGCCTGTTCCCATTCGGGGTCGGTGGATTCGGTCACCAGCACGCTCCTTACGGTGAACTCGTTGAGGCGGCCCGCGTCAGCGACGAGCTTCACCTTGCCGCAACCGATCCCGTCTCCGACACCCGTCCCTCGAAGCAATACCTGTTGAGGCTCCCCCGTGGGCTCCACCAGGTACGTGGCGAGCTCGACCGGGCGCGACGGCCGCACGATGGGTCGGATCTGAAGCAGGAACAGCATCCCGGTCCCGATATTGATGCCATCGCCATCTTTGGCCCAACTGAGCTCCGTTGCTCGTTTGAGGTGAGTCTCGACAGCCATGGCGGCCCGAGCCAGTTCCAGCACTTCGTCGTCGCTCAAGATGTACCGCCCACGATCCCGCTTCAGCACTGGAACCGACGTGAGAGCAGACTCGGGGTCGGGTCCAGGCATCCACTTCGATCCCTTCATTCCCAGGTGTCTCACGACCACAGGCCTGAACCCCTTCGCCAACGTCGGCTTGTGGACGAAGAACTCATCTGGGCTTCCGCCATTCTCTCCAGCCGCACCCCAGACCCCGTACGCCCCCTGGACCACGATGACTTCAGGGAAACCGGAGCACGGATCGAAGCCGGTCATGCGTCCCGAGCAGGCCGCGTCGCTCCGCACCATGCGCTGCACGCCAAGGGCGAGCACTGAATTGACAGGATCGATCCGCCTGGCCACGAGTTCGGCGACGGCTCGTCCGTTGAAGACTGAGGCAAAAGAGCGACGACAGGCATCGAGGATGGCGTATTCCCCCCTGACATTGAGGAGGCTGTCGGGCAGCCCGGCAGGCGTCTCGGGGGCTGGCTCTCCCACAATGCCGGCCCACACCGAGGCCGGCATCTCGCCTGAGCCCGTGCGGGAGCAAAGTTTCCAATAGGCCTTCGCGATCTCCGTCTCCAGGTTGGACGGAAACCTGGCCCGGAAGAACAGGTCGCGAGCCTGCTTCGCCTTGAGCGCAAGACCGTCCGGATCCCTCGGATCGAGACCGTTCAATACCCGCTTGAGATCCGAGAGTAGCCCGGCTTCCCTCACCAGGTGGCGGTATGCCTGTGCGGTGACCACGAAGCCCTGGGGGACACGCACCCCACGCCTGCCGAGGTGTCGCATCACCTCGCCCAGGAGGGCGTTCTTGCTCCCCACGAGAGGAGCATCGTCCGCCCCGATCTCTTCAAACCAAAGAATGAATCGCCGATTCCTACTGGAAGCCATAGCCGCCAAAACACAACGACCTATCCCCGACAGAACGGGACAGGTCTGCTGTCCTGCGTTGCTGACTTGACGCCCACGCCAGGCCGGCGGCCTCACCGCCCGCCCCGCGATTCGATCGCATCGGCATGCTTAGTGGCATGCCATCCCGCCTGGCATAGGCCGCCTCCTCAGACGTTCCGTTTCACGACATTTCGAGCTGCTCAGGGAACAACTGCGATCTTGCTGAAATCCGCGATGCCGGAAAACAGATCCGCCACCTCCTTCAGGATGGCCAAACGGTTCTCCTGGAGGTCGCGATCATCCACCATCACCATGACCTCCTCAAAGAACATGTCCACGATGGGGCGGATCGTGGCGATCCGTTGCAGCGCCCGGAAATAATCGCGGGCGCGGACCAGGTGTTCCGTTTCCGCACGGAGGGTGGCCGCCTCCGCATGAAGGGCCCGCTCGGCGCTCGTGACGAACCGGTGGGGATCGACCGCCTTGGAGAAGCCCTTGGGAAGAATGTTGACGACGCGCCTGAACGCGACAGCCAACTCCCCAAAGTCAGCCTCCTGACGGAAGGCGGCCAAGGCCTCGGCACGATTCCCGGCCTCTGACACCCGCTCGACGTCGACGGACAGGACGGCGTCCACGAGATCGGCAGGGATCCCCCGCTCCATCAGTATCGCATGGAGCCTGGCAGTCAGAAACTCCATGACCTCCCGCGCTGCACGGTCCCTGGGTCGGGTCAGGCGATCGCCCAACAGGTCGAGACTCTTGCCGACCGGCTCGGACAATGGCAGATTGATCCCTGTGCTGAGAAGGATCTGCACCGTGCCCTGACCGAGTCGTCGAAGGGCATACGGGTCTTCCGACCCGCTCGGGATCAGCCCGATCCCGAAGCACCCGCAGATACTGTCGAACCGGTCCGCCAGCCCCACGATGGCGCCAAGCATCGATTCGGGAAGCCTATCCCCCGCAAACCGGGGGAGGTAGTGTTCCTCGATTGCCTGAGCCACCGCCGGCGACTCGCCCGAGAGCAAGGCGTATTCGCGGCCCATGACGCCCTGGAGGTTAGGGAACTCTTTCACCATCGTCGTCACCAAGTCGGCCTTGCACAACTGCGCCGCCCGACGAGCCTCCTCCACAAGGTGCGGGGCAACCTGCTCGGCAAGAGAGGCGACCTGCTTCTGAAGCCGCTCCACCTTATCGAACATGGTCCCAAGCCGCTCCTGGAAGATGATCCCTCGGAGCTTGGGTACTCGCTCAGGAAGCGGAGTTTTCCGATCCTCCTTGAAGAAGAAATCGGCGTCCTTCAGCCGCGCCCTCAAGACCCGCTCGTTCCCGGCACGAATCACCTCCATGTCCTTCGCCTTCATGTTGGAGATCGCCACGAAGTAAGGAAGGAGCTGGCCGGCGTCATCGACCACCGGGAAGTAGCGCTGGTGCTTCCGCATGGGGGTCATGATCACGTCCCTGGGGAGGGACAGATATTCTCGCTCGAACTCGCCACACACCACGTTGGGATATTCCACCAGGTAGCTCACCGACTCCACCAGATCGTCGTCCAGGACCGGCCTTCCCCCGACCTTGGCGGCGGCCTCCTCGGCCAGCCTCACCACCAGCTCCCGGCGACGGGCCTGATCCACGATGACGAACCGGTCTTCCAACTTCTGAAGGTAATCCTGGAAATTCCTGACACGAATCTGGCCACGGCTCAGAAACCGGTGACCGTATGTTTTGCTCCCGCTCGTGACCCCGTCGATCTCAAAGGGGACCACCCGGCCGCCGTAGAGGGCCAGGAGCCAACGAATCGGTCGGACAAAACGGAAGGTTCCCTGCCCCCACCGCATGAACTTCGGAAAGGAGAGGGAAGCGACCAGGCGGGGCAAGATGGTGGGCAGCAGCTCTTCGAGCCTCGTCCCTTGCTCCTCGATCGTCGCGACCAGATAGTCACCTCGATCGAGCGTTTTCACCTCGAGCTTCTCGACAGGGATACCCTGGGCTCTAGCGAAGCCAACGGCCGCCTTGGTCGGCCGGCCTTCCTGATCGAAGGCCACCGCCTTTGCCGGGCCCACCACCTCACGGACCAGGGCATCTTGAATCTCCTGCAATCGCTCGACATGCAAGGTCAGGCGCCGAGGGGTTCCGTACGTGCGAATGCCTGAGCAGGCGATCCGTTGATCCCTAAATATTCCACGGGCCTGCGCCTCCAGATCTTTCAGGGCCGCGGCCATGTAGCCCGACGGGATCTCCTCGGTTCCGATCTCAAACAACAGCTCTTTGGTCATCGGTCCGTCTTCTTCTGGGGTTCGTTATCGCTGCCAGGCCTTCATGAGGGGATAGCCCATCTCCTCACGCTGCCTGAGATAGCCTTCGGCACAACGGCGTGCCATGTTCCGGACACGGCCGATGAAGCCGGTCCGCTCGGTCACGCCTATCGCCCCCCGTGCGTCCAAGATATTGAAGGTGTGAGAACATTTGAGGCAGTAATCATAAGCCGGATGCACCAACCCCTTCTCGATAAGCCGCAGTGACTCCTTCTCGTACTGGTCAAAGAGCTGTAGCTGCAGCGAAACATCGGCCTCGTCGAAGTTGTGGATCGACCACTCCACTTCGCCTTTATGGTGGACATCCCCGTAGGTGACGCCCTTCACCCAGGTCAGGTCATAGACGCTATCCGCCCCTTGAAGAAACATGGCGATCCGCTCGATCCCGTAGGTCAACTCCGCGGAGATCGGCTTCAGGTCGATGCCGCCGGCCTGCTGGAAGTAGGTAAACTGGGTGATCTCGAGTCCGTCCAGCCAGACCTCCCACCCCAGCCCCCATGCCCCAAGGGTCGGCGACTCCCAGTCGTCCTCCACGAAACGGATGTCATGCTTCAGAGGGTTGATGCCGACGCTCCGAAGGCTGTCCAAGTAGATGTCTTGAATATTATCGGGAGAGGGTTTCATGATCACCTGATACTGGTAGTAATGCTGGAGACGGTTTGGATTTTCCCCATACCGTCCGTCGGTGGGCCGTCGAGATGGCTCGACATACGCGACATTCCAGGGCTCCGGTCCTAGAACGCGCAGAAACGTGGCAGGATTGCTCGTCCCAGCACCGACTTCTATGTCGTACGGTTGCTGGATGACGCAGCCCAAGTCAGCAAAAAATCTTTCGAGCCCCAGGACCAACTCCTGAAATGTCATTGCGCGGTTTGCTCTTTTCTTCATCATCACACCTTAGACCCTTGTGTTGAGAGGGGGATGGAGGGAAATAACATGCAAGGTTGCAGCAGGCCTACCAAAAAGCTAAACGAGCTACACGCTACCAAGAGCAGTCCCGCCTGTCAAGGAAAAATCGGCAAGAAGAGCCGTCAAAACCCTTGTTCACAACGGGTTAGGAAGGCTAACGAGCGGAGGCTCTTGCCTAAGAAATAGGCAATGCAGACCTTTAGTATCTCTTGAAGTTCATCGCTGTAAGGCGGAGGTAGGGGGGTGATCAGCGACTCTTGGAGCCCACCAACAAGGACAGATCGTAGGTATGTTAATGATTCCAAAGAGATCGACAATCTATCCGAAGCCCGCTCCCGACAGCGCGAACAGACCAGCCCACCTTTAGCCGGACTTATTGACAATTCGACCCTTTTCTCGATGGCAGAGCGACACACAAGGCAGCGGTACAGCTCCAGGAGATACCCGGCAATCCTCAAGAGGCGGATCTCAAAGGTTCGCAGAAGCTTCGGATCGTCGTGAGAAACCAGCAGGGTAAGGGCATCCCGGAGCAGGAGGTAGATCTCCTCGCTTGGCTCCGCGTCCTCGACCGCTGCGCCCGCCAGTTCCACCAGGTAGGCGCCACGGCTGAGCCGTCCCAGCTCTTCCTTGAGAGGGGAAAACGGCTCAATGACAGAGAACTCATTGATCGCGTGTAAGGTTCGATTGGGCCACTCGAAAAAGACGAGTTGTCCGAGCGTGAACAGCTCGAGTGTCCCGCCGAATCGACT
>CAZCMC010000055.1:0-9245 GCA_964499665.1 uncultured bacterium
GGGTGTTTTCGTTTAACTCCTCGGTGACGGGCTTCACCTTTGACTTGGAGCGGGGAGTCCCGGTCCAAACCACCGAGAGCCTCGGTCCCCTCCTGGCGGATCGGGCTCCGACTCTGGGTGCGCGACGTCTCGACCTCGCCTTCACCTATACCCGGATCGATTTCACGACGTTCCAGGGGTCCGACCTGGGGAACCTGCAACTGGCTTTTTCAACCGAGGACATCAACGGGAATGGCGCGATAGATACACGAGGTGCTTTCAGGGCTGAGGGTGACCAGGTTCGTGTGAGTCTCAACATTGACATCAGGGAAGATGTCTTCGCAATCGTTGCGACCTATGGTTTGACCTCGTATTGGGACATCGGTATGGTGATCCCAGTGGTTCACCTTCGATTCCGGACGGATGGCACGGCTGTGATCGTGGACAAGAATGGCAATATCGGAGGGACTAAAGATATGGGAGAGTTTGTCCATCGCTTCAGGAATGGCTCCAGTTCGATCACCGCGTCGGGCGGCGACGATGTCACGGGTCTGGGCGATATCATCCTTCGGACGAAATATAACTTTCTTAGCAGCTCCTCGGTGTTCCCTGATCTTGCGGCTGTTTTGGAGGTGAAGCTTCCAACAGGGAACAGCAACGACCTGCTGGGAACCGGCAGCACCAATGTGACCAGCCTGCTGGTCGCGTCCAAAACCTATGGCCGCTGGTTCACCCCCCATGCGAACCTGGGGTATGTGGCAGACACCAATGACTCCAGTCAGAGCAGGATCCGCTACGCCGTCGGCTTCGACGCGCGCCTCTTAGAAAAGTTGACGGTGGTAGCTGATATCATCGGTTATTCTAAGCCCAACGGGAACGGGGTAGGCGATAACATTGTGGATCTCTCTCTGGGCGCCAAATGGAATCCGATCGGCTCCTGGTTTTTGGGCACTAACTTCCTGATCCCGCTTAATAAATCCAGCGGCCTTCGAGCTGACTTCATCCCATCTGTTGCGATCGAGTACATCTTCTAATACATCAGGGCCCCGCTACATGCCTTTCCTGACAACTCGACTGGTCCGCTTCTTCACGGGGATAGGGCTTCTGGCCGCCGTCACGGGCCTTCCGCTGCCTGGGGAGGCAGCAAAGATTGTCGCTCTGAAGAGCGCCGATGTTGATGTCTATAACGAGGCGCTCGAAGGGTTCAAAGACGTCACCCGCCAATCCGTCATCTCCGACTACGATATGAGAGGAGACCTCCAGAAGGGGAAGGCGTTGCTGGCGCGGCTCAAGTCCGGCCCCAAGCCCGACCTCATCTTTGCCATAGGCATCTGGGCGTTACAGGTGGTTGTTGAGGAGGTCAAGGACATCCCGGTGGTCTTCGCCATGGTCCTGAACCCCTCCACGGTGATCGGCCAAGAGGCCCGCAACATCACCGGGGCGAGCATGAACGTTCCCATTGAGCAACAGATCGCCCTACTGAAAAGGGTATCGCCCCAGGTGCGGAGAATCGGCGTCATCTACGATCCTGAAAAGACCGGCTTCCTGGTCAGGCAGGCCGAACGGATCGCTCACCCTCAGGGCGTCAGGCTGATCACAAAGGCCATCGCCGCGTCCAAGGACGCCTTCGCTGCGCTCGATGCGATGCATGGTGAGATCGATGCCCTCTGGATTTTGCCGGATCTGACCGTGCTGGCGCCGGAGGTGGTTCAGTACATGCTACTCTTTTCCTTCCGAAATAGGATTCCGCTCCTGGGCCTCTCAGAGAACCAGGCGAGGATGGGCGCGCTCCTCAGCCTTTCCTTCGAGAGTGGCCGGGACATCGGGGTCCAGGCCGGCGAGTTGGCAAACGAGGTCCTTTCAGGAAAGAGCGCCGACAAGATCCCGTTCACGACTGCCAGGAAAGTGAAGCTGACCGTGAACCTGAAGACCGCTGCCAAGCTCGGCTTACAGGTCCCAAAAGAGATTCTTGAGCGTGCCGATCTGGTGATCCAATAGTTCCGGTGCCACCATAGGTCAAGGAAGGGCAAGAGGATGCTGATCGCGCGGGTGACCAGATTCAGGACGAAGGTCCTGTTGTCGATTGTTCCCATGATCCTCGCGCTGTGTGTCCTCTTCGGCGGAATGTCGCTCTACCAGCATAACCAGTTGCTGCGGCGCGAATTTGTGAAGCGAGGAAAGGCCCTGGCCAGCGATCTGGCCGCTAGCGGCGAGCTCGGGGTCTTCAGCGAGGACGAGCGGCTCCTCAATTCCTCGCTGCGCGGCATTACCGGTGAAGAGGACGTCGCGTACGTCTTCATGTACACCGATGCTGGAAGGCGCTTGGTCAGCGGCGGCAGGGGCTTGACCGGTCCCGGCTCGAAAACGATTGCCGAGGTGATAGGTGAGGAGATCCGGGCACGCATCCTGGCCGACCGCCAACCCGTGATGACTGCCCTGAGTAGTGCCGGAGGCGAGTCATTCCTGGAATTTTACGCCCCGATTGTCTCGGCTGATGTCCGGCTGGTTGAGGAGCAGTTCTTCGGGATGCCGACGCCGGGCCGAGGACCCGGCGATGATCGGACGAGGGTCATCGGGATCGCCAGGGTGGGCCTCTCGCTGCGGAATATCGATGCGGACTCGTCCTACCTCATCAAACTGTGGGCGATCCTCTCGGTTGCCTTTCTGGCGGTGGGCACCGTCGCCGCCTATGCCCTCTCCCGCCGGATCACACAGCCGATCACCAGGCTGACAGAGTCCGCCGCCAGGATGGCCGAAGGGCAGCTTGACCAGACGATTCCCGTGACCTCTCATGACGAGATCGGAACGCTGGCGGAGACGTATAACGAAATGGCCAAGGCGTTGAAACGAACACTCAATGAGCGGGAGCGGGTAGCCGGAGAGCTGAGGGATCTCAACCAAAGCCTTGAAGATCGGATCCGCGAGCGGACATCCCAGTTGCGAGAGCTGTACCGGCTCGGCGTGTCGATGCAGGAACCGCTGCCTCTGTCAGATCGCCTGAATCTGATTCTGAAAGGGGTCCATGAGGTGATTGGACTCGATCGGATCATCGTCTGGTTGCCGGACCAGGAGGAGACCTCTTTCGATATGGCCGCCGCCGCCGGCTTTGACCCTTCACTTCCAAGGACGGTCCGCGTTCCGATCTCCGACGAGGTTCCGACTCTGGCGCGGGCCCACCGGGATCGAGTTGAAATCATCGTCGAGGGCCCATCCGAGGTTCCGCCAGAGCTCCGGGTCAAGCCCCCATACCATAGGCTGGGAGTGCTTCGCTCTCGCAACTTCGTCGTCTTGCCCCTGATCTCCCGAGGCCGGTCCGTAGGAGTCTTCGCCGCCGACAACGCCCTGAGCCGCAAGCCGATCGCCCCCAGCCTGGACCTGTTCCGCATCTTCGCCTCTCAGGCGGCAGTGGCCATCGAAAACGCTCAGCTCTTCCGCGAGGTCGAAGAGGCCAACCGGCAGCTCGCGCTGGCGAGCCGGCACAAGTCGGAGTTCCTGGCCAACATGAGTCATGAGCTGCGGACACCGCTCAACGCGATCTTGGGCTTCACCGAGCTAATCATCGACGGGGTCTACGGCGAGGCTCCGGAGGCGCTTCGAGAGTCCATCGAAGACATCCACACGAACGGTCGGCACCTGCTGAAGCTGATCAACGACGTGCTAGATGTCGCCAAGATCGAGGCCGGGAGGATGCAGTTGAGTTTGTCGGAATACTCCATTCAGGAGTTGATAAGCTCCGTCATCTCCTCGACGCGATCGTTGGCGGCAGAAAAACAGCTAGAACTGCTCAGCCAGGTCGAGGAGGGCCTGCCGCCGGCAGTCGGTGACAGCAAGCGGCTCATGCAGGTCCTCATGAATCTGGTAGGTAACGCCATCAAGTTCACGTCACCTGGCGGTTCCGTTACCGTCACCGCCCGCTGCGTTCACAGTTCACAGTTCACAGTTGACAGTCCAGAAAAGGCAGACAGTGAACTGTCCACCGTGAACCGTCAACCGGTTGGTGATTTCATCGAGATCGCCGTGGCGGACACGGGGATCGGCATCCCTGCCACCGAGTTGGAGAGCATCTTCGGAGAATTCCGCCAGATCGACAGTTCCATTAGCAGGGAATACGGGGGGAGCGGCTTGGGGCTCAGCATCGCCAAGCGGTTCGTTGAGTTGCATGGGGGAACCATTTGGGCGGAAAGTCAAGTCGGACAGGGATCGGTGTTTCACTTTAGGATCCCTCTTAGGGTTCGGTCGGAAGCGCTGGTGTGAGCGGGAAACTGACCATGCATGCCGAGGATCACGAATACAATCGGAGGATCGTCAGGGGCCTTCTTCCCGATGGCAGTCATGGGCTCGTGGGGCCCTCGACAGGCAGGCGGCACCTGATGAATTGACACGGCGGCGCCCCGATCGTATCCTCATGGATGTTCAGATGCCGAAGCTGTCCGTCCTTGAAGTCACCTGCAAGATCAGGGCTGGTCCGGCGCTTGCCTGGGTCCCCGTCATCGCAGTCACCTCTCTGGAACTGTGCGACGATGATCGGCTGGCCCTCAAGCTCGGCTGCGGCGCCTACATCTCCAAGCCCTTCAGGCAGAGAGACCTCTTAGAGGCGATAAGGAGGTACACAGGCTCACACGCGTATAGCGCGAGGCATGGGACCTAGAGCCTTTCGGTTCCCGACCCGGTTCCTCCCAAGAGAGAGGGGATAAGGATGGCCGGTGGGCGTGAGGAGATTCAAGTCGCTGACGACATTCGCAGGGTCGATGGACGCCTTGCGAGCATCTCCCTGATCTTCTGGGAGTGTGATTCACGTACCGTGACACAGCACCGATCCGCTCAGGCCGCAGCGTCTTTGCGGCAACACGGGTGACTCGAGATGGGAGAGTATCGAGCGAAAGTTCTGATCGTGGACGATGATCCGTCGGCCAGAAAAATCCTCCAGAGCCGCTTGAAGATGATGAATTTCCAATCTCTTGTCGCCTCCAGCGGCTCGGAGGGACTGGAAGAAATCCGTCGAGAGGCGCCCTCGATCGTCCTGCTGGACATCCAGATGCCGAGGATGTCCGGAATCGACGTCCTCAAGGCGCTGAAGCGGGAGAAGTTGGAAACGACGGTCATTGTGGTGACCGCGCATGCGACCATCGAAACTGCCGTGGAAGCCATGAAGGAGGGAGCGTACGATTTTATTACCAAACCTGTTGATGCGAAGCATTTGGAGATTGTTCTGGACAAGGCGCTCGAGCGAGAGTCGTTGCGAGAGCAAAACCGCATCTTTCGAACAGAGCTTGAGAGCCGCCTTGTCGAGATCGTCACTAAAAATCCCGCGATGAAACATCTGCTCCAGCTTGCTCACCGGGCGGCAGAGAGCAATTCAACGATCCTGCTCTTAGGGGAGAGTGGGACAGGAAAAGAGGTTGTAGCCAGAACGGTCCACCAGTGGAGTCCTCGAGCAAACTGTCCGTTCATTGTCGTGAACTGCGTGGCCATCCCTGAACAGTTGCTGGAAAGCGAGCTATTTGGCCATGAGAGGGGAGCCTTCACGGGTGCTCATCAATTGAAGAAAGGAAAGTTCGAAATCGCCGATCGCGGGACCGTATTCCTGGACGAAATCGGGGAGATCCCACCAAGCATACAGGCCAAATTGCTCCGGGTCCTGCAGGACCATGAGTTCGAACGCGTTGGAAGCACTCGATCGATGAAGGCTGACATCCGCGTTATCGCCGCGACGAACAGCGATCTCGAGAGGGCTGTGAAGGAGGGGCGCTTTCGTGGAGACCTGTACTATCGGCTACATGTCGTGTATCTTCAGTTACCGGCCCTGAGGGAGCGCAGAGAGGACATCCCCATATTGATCGATCACTTCATAGGGAAGTACGCGGCCGAGCTGAAGAAACCCCCGAAGCGATTGTCCCCTGAGGCCCTGGACTGCCTGTGCTCCTATGATTGGCCGGGAAATGTGCGCGAGCTGGAGAACGTTATTGAGCGGGCCATGGTCTTGAGCGGCGCCGACCAGATCGGTCCGGAGGACCTGCCGCTTCAGATTGCCTCCGGCCCCCGCCGCGAATCGTACCGAGGGAAGGGATTTCACCAGGCCGTCAAAGAGTTCAAACGCTGGATTATCCACGACGCCCTCAAGCATTCACAGAGCAATCAAACCAAAGCGGCGGAACTTCTTGGGTTACAGCGCACCTATCTAGCCAAACTCCTCCGGTTACTGGAGATCAAGCAGGACCCTTGACCCTCTGATTCTGATAAGGAGGGCTCCTAGCTGGCTCCTGTGCTTGCTACGTACCGATTTTGATCCTTAGGTGTACCCAACTGGGTACTACCGGCTGATCTGCGCATGAAGGACTCTCGATTCCTCGCCATGCTCGATCCCCTATTAAGCAAATAGAATTAGTGGATTGCCAGTTTTTTCATTTCCATAGAAGTTCACGAGACCGACAGATAGCCTGGCACGCTAGTTGCTATATCTGCTGCTATTGGATGCCGTACCGGGATCTTACGCGTGACGGCTCTGATGCTCTTCCACGGGTCGTTGGTAGCGGGCTCCGCGATCGGTTAGGTCAGATAGGCTAGTGGTCGCAGGGTCGCTCAACCAGCGACCGTTTCCCCAACACGCTCGTCGCGTCCAACGGGTTAAGGAGGGGATCTCCGCTACCCCCCGGAGGTCCCCTCGTAGCCCACAATCTCCCCTGCGCTGCTGCTTTCCAGGCCTTGTGAGGATCTACCGACGCGAGCCTTCATCCCGAGATCGAAACCAGTCTCAGCCCAGCCAAACTGCTAACCTCCTACCGCGGCTATCCCCGATGAGAGAGTTTGTCCGCCAGAGCGTCTCGTCTGCCCGCTTCGCTGAAGCTGTATGTCCGACATTCATTCGCGCTCAGGGGCTCGCTCGAAAGGGCGTCCGAGAGCGAATGTCGCGCAATGACAGAACGATAAGATGAGGATGAAGCCGTTTGCGCGGCCTGCCAGGACATGGAGGCGTGGGTGGAGATCGGCACTCGAGGGCCTCGCGGCGCACGGGAGAGCACTCTTCGCCAAGCATGGAGATGGAGTAGCCGATTCCGGCGAAAACTGCTATCATAAATATCCCTGAATTGGGGTGAGTATACTGTTGCAACGGAGAGAGAAACAGGGGGCACAGCGGGAATTGCTCGCCGCCCTCCGTCTCGACCCACTGAACCGCGAGGCGCTGGAGCAGCTCTACCAGAGCGAGCAGCAACTCGGAGAGCAGACAGCCTTCGCAAGGCCTCTTCGAAGAAGTGGAATTCAAGCAAAGAGCGAACCTAGCCAGGGTGGGGACGCAAAATCAGCCCCGGCAGAAGAGCCCGAGGAGGACGAGGAATCCGGGGAGGAAGTGAGCTTTGCTGAGGCCACCGAGCTTTTCCGTAGGGGCGATTACCTGGCAGCAATAGATGCCTTCGGCAGGGTTCTCGCACTGCAGCCGGGCCTGCGCGAGGCGGTTGAATACCAGAAGTTAGCCTACTACAACCAGGGGGTCGCCTATATTGCAAAACAGAGCTATGCCGAGGCCCTGAAGATGTTTGAGCGGCTGAGGAGGATCCAGCCTGATTTCAAGCGCCTGTCGCATTACATGCAGACCGCCAGACCGCTCGCGAGAAGTTGGCCGATCAACACTATCTGGCGGGCATCCGCCATTTCAAAGAGCAAAAACTCAAAGAGGCGATCGAAGAGTGGGACCAAGCGCTCGCGCTTAACCCGAAACTGGAGAGCGCAAGGCGGTCCCAGGAACGGGCCAGGCGACTGTTGAAAAGCCTGCAAGAGATCAAGTAACCAGGATCAGAAACCCCGCCACTGGTGGAAGCCAGGACCAGGAAAGAGGTACAGGGATTTGGTCACCCGCCGGATTTAGAGTGCCAGCAATGCACTAGTTATAAGCAAATACAACTACCCGCATCCTGACTGCTAGAGCTACCGTTTTCTCGCCTAATACACTAGGACACCCCCCCCTTATCGATCTTGAGCTTCAATAGCCCTGTTTTTCCTTGACATATGAATCTAGTCTAAGATAAATTGATTTTGTACCAACCAGTCAGTTTTTTTGCGGAGTAATGATGTCCAACACCAAAGACCACATCATAGAGGTCGCCTCAGGTCTGATCAACCTTCGTGGTTTCAATAATACCAGCGTAGATGCTGTTCTCCAGGCAAGCGGAGTCAAGAAAGGCAGCTTCTACTATTATTTCAAAAGCAAGGAAGATTTGGGCTATGCGATTATAGAAAGCCACTTGAGGCGATTCTCAGACCATGTTCTGGGAAAGGCCTTCTCAAGCAAAAAGGATGCCTTGATGGAGTTGGAGGACTTCCTGGATATCATCTTGGAGCTGCATCGGCAACGGAACTGTTCAGGCGGCTGCCTGATGGGCAATATGGCAATGGAGATGAGTGATATTCATGAGGGGTTCCGGAGGAAGTTTCAGGAGGTATTTGAAGATTGGCGGATTAGAGTGGCCGGTGTTTTGCAGAAAGCAAAGATCTCCGGCCAGTTCAATGACCATATGGACTCAACACGGCTCGCTCAGTTCGTCATTGCTGGCGTGGAAGGTGGAATCCTTCTCTCGAAAGTAAAAAGAGATATCAAGGTCCTAGAGAACTGCTTTAAAGAGCTGAAAACACATATCAAAATGTATGTCAGCCATACATAGATTCTCCCGATTAAACTATTGTACCAATAGTACGGTCATATCGTATACAGATGTATGGAGGGGAGTCGGAGTTGCCAAAGCAGAGTGGGGAACGGAGAGCGGGGATGATCGCATCTTACACCGGCAGATGTAGATTTTACGGAGGCAAGACACAACATGGCGACCATTGTTGAATACACTGATGCGAAGAAGCCAGCCAATGCCTATCCCGATCGTATAATCTCACCGCTGGCGCCAGGCCTCTGCTGCTACTCAAAGATGGAGCAGATTGGGAGTGAACAGCGTGAAGAGGGATGGAGCTTCATTTATAAGCGCTGCAAGAAGTGTGGCTTTACAGTGCGCCAAGTCGTCGCACGCGATCCACAAGTCATCATTAAGAAAGGATCTCGCTTCGACTACCAGGAGATGGTTGGGGGCCAGAATTGACCCTATCATGGTGGGCAAGGATCCTGTCTGAAGGGTTGAAACCAAATGGGAACCTGTAGCACATTCTCGCTTGACAGAATTAACTTTGCGGGGAAGTATGTACCAATTGGTTGATATACAAAAAGGCATTAAAAAAAAGCGGGCCGGGAAGTTATCAGCTAGTTGTATTCCCGCTTTTTTTGGAAT
>CAZCMC010000056.1:0-9234 GCA_964499665.1 uncultured bacterium
GACTCGGGCGCCACCTCCTGTTGCTGGTGATGAAAGAGGGCAGGCTGGGGTTCGGCGGAAGAAGCGAAATCCAGGCGATTCGCCTCCAGTAAAGCAGTCAGGGTCTAACCCGGATTATTCATGAACCGGCTTGACACCCTCACCCGAAGCTGTCTCCTCCCCTTTGTAAGGGGCCCCTCAATCTCCCTCCCCTTTGTAAGGGGAGGTGAGGTGGGGTAGAGGGTGCTCTACCTCCCCGCGCCCCTCCTTACAAAGGAGGGGGGTCAAGCGAAGGGTGGAGGGCTGCGGCACGGTGAGTGACGGGGAAGGAGGGCACATACCGTGCGATCCCCTTGCAAACCGCTCGTCGCGGACCTGCGGTGAGATGTTCGTGAATAATGCAGGTTAGAGTCCAGGGTGGATGCTCTGATATCTCTACACCCTATACCCTACACCCTGTTCTTGTACGGTCCTTAGCTCCGGGCGGCGATCAGCCGGCGGCCCGGGGCCTTTCTGGGGTGCGTGGCGAGATACGCGGCCAGCGCCTCGCGCACCACGTCCGCAAGCGAGCGACGTTCCGTGAAGGCGATCTCGCGGAGCGCCTCGTGCTGAGCCGCCTCGATCGCAGCGAACAGCGTCACCGGGGCCGTGAGCCTCTTCTCTCCCACCCGCTCGCTGCTGCGGTGCGGGCTCACCCTTGCTGCTGCTTTAGTCTTCATCCCTGATCTCCTCCTCACTGACAATGAGTTGCTCGACGGGTCCAACGAACTTGAGGTAGATCGCCTTCTGCCGGAACCGCTGGCAGAGCACGTCCCGTGCGTAGGCGCGCAGCCACGTGCGGGCGGCTTCCGTATCGGGACGGTGCCCCACCGGCTGGGGCATCAGTCATGACCCCTCTCCTGGAATTCGACTAGCAGATCTATAGCAAGTATCCTAGCATACTAGCATGCTATTGTAAAGCTATCGGTCGGTCCCAAAAACAGAGATAGCAATTGTCATTGCGAGCGAAGCGAAGCAATCTCGCCCTTGTACATTGAGATTGCCACGCACCCTTCGGGTGCTCGCAATGACAGACAGATGCAAGGGTTATGGTGTCTATCTCTGTTCTTGGGTCGGTCCGGTCCAAATCTATACACGTGTTGCCCTAGACTCTGGTCCTTGCAAGGGGAGAAGAGAGGATACAGGGGGGAAAATAGTTCTGGACAAGGCGTGGGAACTGGTGATAACGTGCCCCAGGAAGTTTGGAAGTACCCTGGTCCTTCTGCTGCGATGACGTAGGGGAATATTCCTCCTGCGGCTCGATTCTCCTGCGATTTCATCATAAGACGCCTCGCGAAGTGGGAGAGAGTCCTGCTCACTTCACCGGGCGCGACATCTCGACGGGGAGGTGGACGATGAGGCGCAGCTCACCTGCCGTTCTTGCTCTCCTGCTATTCCTGTCATTCATGGATTTCTCAGACATTGCCTTCGCCGGACCGGGAAGCGTCGTGATCAAGACCGATGGCGATATTACCGCGACCTTCGGCGGCCAGGTCCGTGTCATCCCGACCTACGAGCAGAACTGGGACTTCGGGATCAGTAAGACGGATACTGCGTTCGCCAAGAGTGCAAATGGCAGGGTATTTCTCAACCATCTGAACGAGGCGGGGGTCGTTTGTTGCGGCTATATCCGGTCCGAGGATCGGCTCTACTTCAATTTTGCGAAGGGCGACGTCTGGGACGTCTATATGGCCCTGGAGTTCGACGAGGTCCTCTCCTCCCGCACGGTGGACCGCTCGAACCAATCCCAGGGTGACTTCAACTCGTTCGGCCTCGAGCGCCTCAATGCCAGTATCAAGCTCCCCTGGATCTCGTCCCGCCTCCACGCCGGCTGGGACATCTACGCGGTGGACCTTGACACCGCGCTACTGGTCTATGGCGATGACGATCCCGGCTTTTGGCTCAAGGGCGGCGTCGCCAACGTCGATTGGCAGTTCGGCTATCACAAGAAGGATGAGGTAAACCGAGCGAGGGTCGTCCCCGCTGTGGTCGCGGGCCCTCCCACCTCAGTCGTCAGGAATGCCGTCACCAACACCAACTATGACAACGACCGCGATATCTACTCCGCCCGGATCAACTTCTCGCCCACCAAGGATATCAAGATCGGCCTGCTCTATACGTTTGATGACATGGCCATGCGGTTCCTCCTTCCGACGGGCGATCCATGCCAGCTCCTCCCGGGTCCAGCCTCGGTCATCGGCAATCCCTGCCCGAAGGTGCACAGCCACCACATTGGCCCGGTCGTCACCGCGAACCTCGCGGGCTTCAAGTTCACCGGGCAGTACGTCTATCAGTTCGGCCAGGCCGGAAACACCGGGATTACGAATGCCGCGGTGACCGACATCAATAATGCGAACTATGACATCGATGCGCAGGCGTTCCTCCTCGATCTCGCCTATGACCTAACCCCCTTTGTGGGCTTTCGCCTCGTCCCGCATGTCGGCGTGCTCTATGCCTCGGGCGATGACAATCCCAGGGATAATAAGCTGCAAGGCTATGTCGGCAACGTCGATGGCCAGCGCTTTACACCGATCTTCGGGGGCGAGAACACGATCCTGGGAGACTTCAACCTGGTGGTCGGGACCAACCTCTATTCGTTCATCCCGAACCTCAGGGGGAATCAGCATGCTGGGCTCGTCACAGGCGGCTTGCTGAACAACGGCCGCGGCGACAGCCCGGGTCTCTGGCTGGTCGGAGGCGGGGTCACGGTCGCTCCCCTGGAGAATGTGGTCTACCGGACGAACGCCTATTACCTCCGCTATGACGAGAAGCCGTGTGTCAATCCCGCCGTCGTCGAAATCCCGGTGCTTACCGCTCCCCTTCCGTGCCCGGCGAGCCCGAGCTCGGCTTTCGTGAACAGCAAGGAGATCGGAGTTGGATGGGACAACGAGGTGATGGTGTGGCTGGACAAGAACTTTGTCGTGAAGGGTCAGTTCTCGTTCCTGTTCCCCGGCGACGCGGTCAGGGATATCACGAGGATCACGACGAGGACGGCCGCCTCACCCGGCGGCCAGGCGGCAGACCAGACCGCCATAAGGCTGGCGCTGGAGTTGCTGTGGAATTTCTAGACGGGTTCCAGGTTCCAGGTTCCGGGTTCCATGTTGATGGTGTGGGGGGGGGCGAGGCGTTGTAGGGGCGCTGCTTGCTGCGCCCGTGGCAGGGGCGAAGTCCCGAGGTGAAAAATTCCTTGACAAGGCTTACGAGGCGGTGATAAGGTGCCGCGTACAAGTCTAGATAATGTGTCGCTTTGCTGCTTTTTTCAGGAGCTTGGTCCTCTGAGCCAATGGGGCCCGGGGGGCCTAACAGATGGAGTCGATCGAAAGGGGGGGTGATACGAAGACAAGAGGAAAAGCAAGGGAAGTGCGACTGAGGCCCGACTGTTGGTAGTTCCTGAATGACGCAGACGAGCAAGCAGACCGTGCATGGCATTTTAACGGGGAGGTGAGGGGATGAAGCGCCTAGCGTTAGTAGTGCTCAGCCTCATGTTGGTGATGGGGCTCTCGGTTGTTGCCTATGCTGGACCTGGAAGCGTCGTGATCAAGACCGATGGCGATATCACCGCCAAGTTCGGGGCCCAGGTCAGGATGATCCCGACCTACGAGCAGAACTGGGACTTCGGCATCAAGGAGAAGACTGGGAATGGATTGTTTACCGTCCACACCAACGAGGCCGGGACTGTCGGCCAGGGATATATCCGCTCAGAGGATCGCCTTTACTTCAACTTCGCCAAGGGCGACATCTGGGACGTGTACTTCGCGTTGGAGTTCGACGACGTCCTGTCGTCCCGCACCGTGGACCGCTCGAACCCAGGCGGTACCAGTGGTGACTTCGCCACCTTCGGGGTTGAGCGGCTCAATGCCAGCATCAAGCTTCCCTTGATCTACTCTCGCTTTAACGCCGGCTGGGACCTCTACACGGTGGACCTGGATGCCGGATCGCTGGTCTATACGGATGACGACCCGGGGTTCTCTATCCAGGGCGGAGTCGCCAACATCGACTGGAAGTTCGGCTATCACAAGGTGGTCGAATCCAATCGCAGAATCATCGCCCCTTCCATCGCCGGCACTCCGTCGGTTATCACAGTAAATAACGAATTCAACACCGGGTACGACAATGACCGGTCGATTTGGTCCGCCCGGGTCAACTACACGCTGTTCAAGGACACGAAGTTCGGGTTGATCTATGCGTTGAACGACCAGAAGGTCCGAGGCAGCGTCCCCACGGGCGATTCCTGCGTGGCGCCCACCTGCCAAAACGTGACTGGCAACTATATCAGCCCGATCTTCGTCGGTAGCATCGCCGGCTTCAAGATCGCTGCCCAGTATTCCCATATGTGGGGCAGTGCGGACAAGATGTTCAACGCTGCTACACCGGGGTTTCCGACCGATTTCGACATCAGTTCCAATGCCGCGTTCCTCGACGTCGCCTACGACATGACGCCCATGTTTGGATTCCGCTTCATCCCGCACGTCGGGGTCCTCTGGACACAGGGCGACGGCGATCCGAACGATAATAAGCTCGAAGGCTACACCGGGAAGAACTTCAATCGATTTACCTCATCGTTCGGCGGTGAGAACACGATCCTGGCCGACGGGAACCCTGTGGTCGGGACGAGCCTGTACAGCTTCCTTCCTGATAACCGCGGGAACCAGAACGGAACTCTGGGGGTCGGCGGTAATGGCGGGCTCGGCCGCGGCGATAACCCGGGCATCCTGTTGGTCGGCGGCGGACTCACCGTTGACCCGATCAAGAACTGGAGCTACCGCACCAACGCCTACTACCTGCGGTACAATGAGGACCTGTGCGTCCAGAATGCGACGTTCAACCCGGTGCAGGGGAAAAATCAGTGCGGCCCCATCCTGGCGAGCGGCGCTCTCAACAACGTCAATTTGATTACTGACCACGACATCGGCGTTGCGTGGGACAACGAGGTCTCCTGGTGGCTGGACAAGAACATGGTCGTCAAGGGGCAGTTCTCGTTCCTCTTTCCCACCGGCCATGGAATCCAGCAGGTCACCAAGCAGTTGGCCAACGTGGCTACGTATGCAGGTTCCAATGACACCGCGATCCGATTGGCCCTGGAGTTGCTCTGGAACTTCTAAAGACTTTCAGAGAGGCTGACAAAAACCCCCTCCCAGCAACTCGGGAGGGGGTTTTTGTTTAGGGCTCTTCAGGCTTTTGTGTGGGCGCCCTTCAGATTCCTCCCCTTTGTAAGGGGAACCACACTTTCCCTCCCCTTTGTAAGGGGAGGTGAGGAGGGGTAGAAGCATCCAGAGGCTGTGCCCCTTTTCTACCTCCCCTCGCCCCTCCTTACAAAGGAGGGGAATCTTTGGGGACCCACCCCCTCCTTACAAATGAGGGGACTGCCTTCGGAACCACCCATGTCCTTCCAAGAACCCCCACGATTTCCGGAAGAACCTTGTTTAGTATGAACTGCGAAAGGATTTGCTTCGCCGCTCGGTTTAAGAGTATCATTTGCCTATGAAGTTGTGGCGGCTTGGAAGTTTCAGCATTACGCTCCTGCTCGTTACGGGCCTCTCTCTCTCCGGGTGCTCGCTGTGGAACCGTGTCTCGCCCGAGAAGGGCAAAGAGCAGGTGGCCGAGAAGGGCAAGATGGCAGCCGCTTCCAATAATCCAAAGGAGGAACAGGCTCCGGCGGCCGCGGCTCCGGCACCGGGCGCCGCCGCCAAGACCAGCAGTCCTGATGCAAAAGAGAAAGACAAGAAGGCCGAGAAGCCACTCACCGAGAGTCAGAAGGAGTGGGAGGAAACGGTCGTCCGGTCGCCATTCCTGGTCTCGGGCGAGTACTTCAGACAGAAGGCGCCGCCGGAGGGCACGTTCGACCTGGGTTTTGGTTGGCTATTTAGCAAATCGAAGGAGGAGGAGCAAAAGCGGAAGAGCATGGAGGAGCGACTCGCCAAGCTCGAGGCCGAGCTTGCAGCCGGCGGCGCTCCGACTGCTGCCCCCGGGGTGGGGGCCTCTCGGGCGAAAGTCGTTTCAGTCAACGGACGAGCCCCGGTGAACCGGGTCGCGATGGTCGGGTTCGAGCCCGAGACCCCGAACCCGAAGGGGTTCGGTCGGATCCCGCTGGAGATTGTGACGTCGGCCGTTGAGAAGGACACCCGGTTGATCCTGGTGGAGCCGCCGTTGGTCGATCGCGTTCTGCGGGACCATGGGATTCGTCCGTCGGCCGCCAACGCCAAGCAGATAGCGACGCTGCTGGAACGGGATCTGGGAACCCAGCTCGTGATCTTCCTCGATGAGGCCGGTGTCAGCAGTGATTGGGATCGACGAGGCCAGGTGCAGGCCCAGGTCGTGTTGAAGGGCGAGATCCGGGAGGGGCTCACCGGCCAGGCGCTGAGCCTCTTGTCGGCCAAGGGGACGCAGACGGGCTCCGGGTCGCAGGAAGCGCTGGCCAGGGTAGAGGCGCTCAAGCAGGCATCGGATCAACTGTCCAGCGCCATCCTCAAGAAGGCGGTCGAATATGAGTGGAGCGCGCGCGTCCTCTCCGTTGAGGATGGCCGGGTTCGGATCAATGCCGGCCATCGCTCCGGTCTCCAGGAGGGGGATCTCCTTCGGGTCTTCAAGAGCGATGGCCAGGAGGTTTATCACCCCACCACGAAGCTGTTCGTCGGCCTCGACCTTGGAGATTCGAAGGGAAAGGTTCGGGTCACAGACTTCTTCGGGGCCGACGCTGCCATCGCGAAAATTACTGAAGGGTCAGGGTTTGCGCCGAACGATCTCCTGAAGCTGGACAAGCGTTAGCCGGTCCTCTCCGCTCGGGCCGTCTCCCTTCGTCAATTCGCTTCGTTCCTGCCTTCCATACGATCGATCCTAGATCCTGACTCTTCTATCCTGGGTCGAAGATCCTACATAATGCCGGCGCCCCACTGTTTTTTGATCGATGCCACCCCGGATGAACGGGGCAGCCTGACCGGGGGGCGATCCGGCCTCTTTCCTGGAGCGTCAGGGAATCCGATAGACAATCCCCTTGAAACCGGGGCGTGGGGCCACGAATCCCTTGCTGTCCTGAGCTTCTTCTCCTTTTTTAGAACTCAAGTCGAACGCCGCCCTGGATGGAGAAGGGCGTCCCGATTTTCAGGATGCCGCCCCCCTTGTCGGTATCGTACTGGCTGTCGAAGAGGTTCTGAATCGCGAGGAAGACCTGCCCCCCTTTGAACGTCGGCAAGAACGCGAGCGGTGGGATCGCCCTTGAAATGGTGAGGTCTACGACGGCGTAGCCAGCCAGCTTGTCCATATTGTCGGCATCCTCGAACTTTTTCCCCTCCATGCGCACCTGCGCGAAGACATTGACCAGAGCGGGATTGGTGTACCGCACGCCTATCGTGCCGGAATTGAACGGGACCTGGGTCAGGCGCTTGCCTTCGAGGTGCCGGTCCTGGGGGGCGTCAATGATGTACGCCTCGGAGTAGAGGTAGCTCCCAAACACACTCCACTGTGAGTTCAACCGGTACTCCACGTCGGCCTCGATGCCCCAGACTCGTGCCAGGTCAAGGTTGACCGGGATCCGCACCTCCTCCCCCACAGTGGCGATGACGTCTCGCAGGTAGTTAATGTAGCCGGTCAGCCGGGCGGTGAGACCGGGAACTCCCCAGTAGTCAAAGCCCAGCTCTCCTCCATCGAGGAATTCCGGACGGAGGTTCAGGTTCGGAAGGAATACCAGGCTCTCCACCGATGAGATTCGAGTTTGCTCGGCGAGGGTCGGAGCCCTGAAGGCCTGATAACCTCCGCCCCGCACCGCAAGGCCGTCAAGAAGCTCATACCGGAAAGTTAACTTGGGGCTGACAGCGGTGTCATCGCGGTCCTGGACCTTCGTGACAGTCGTGGGCTCGCCCGTGAGCGTATCGGTCACACTGAGGTTGAAGTTCTGAAAATAATCGACTCTTATCCCCAAGGCGATCAGGAGCTGTGGGATCGGCGTATAGACGTCCTGCACGAAGAACCCGAAGAAATTCTGTTGGCCATTGCTGGTCCGGCGATCAGAGACAACACCAGAAGGATCAACGAAGGTGTCACGGGTCTCACCGTCTATCAACCGGAAGTCGGTGCCTGCCGTCAGGAGGTGGTCCGTGAAGAATCGCCGTGTCCAGGTGAAGGCTCCGCCGACATCGGTCGAGGGGACCTGCTGGATCTGGCTGACCGATTCCGAAGTTCGCGCGCTGTTGATCCGCGAGAACTGTTCGTTGAACGTGGTCAGGTGCGAAAAGACATTCAGTTGCCAATCGCTGCCGTCTGCCGTCCGCAGCCTGCCACCACCTACGATGAATCCGCGGTCTGTGTCGCTGACCCGGAGTGGTGTTCCAAGGTTTTTGTCTTCAGTGTAGTAGGCGCCACGGAGGTACAGGGAGAGATTGGAAGCAGGGGAGTATTCGAGGCGCCCGTTGAAGGTCTTGTGCTCGGATCCCGAATCCTGATCGATCGGCCCGCGTTGGTTCGGGGCGATGATGTTGTACCCATCCGTGTGCAGAAAGTTGCCGAACAGGCCGAGGCGAACAGGGCCGAACACATCGGTATAGGAGAGCGCATCATCCGTCGTGCCGAGATTCCCGACGGAAACCTTGGCCTGCACTTCCCGCTTCTCGGGGGTCTTGGTGATGATATTGATCACCCCTGCCTCGGCGAAGTTGCCCCACAGGTTTGAGCTCCCTCCTCGCACCACCTCGATCCGCTCGATATTCTCCAATGGAAGCTCTCCCCAGTAGAGGAACCCCCCGAACGCGTCGTTCACCGGGATTCCGTCCAGAAGAACCAGCGCTCGGCTTGCGCCGCCCGGACCGATCCCGCGCAGCGTGACGCCCTGGGCCTCGGGGTCCTGCTGTGGGGCTGTGACGAGGCTGCTCGACCGCCTGAAGGTATTGAAGCCGGGAATTTGCCGGAGCAGGTCGTCCACCGACATGGCGCCTGACTGGGCGATCTCCTCTTTTGTGAGGACGGTCACGTTGGCCGGCACCTCCTTTACCCTCATCTCGGTTCGCGTCGCTGTCACCACGACCGGTTCAAGCCCGATCAGTTTGCCTTGTTCTCGATCAGGTTCGATTTGTTCCGCAGCGCTCTCGGTAACTAAAGCGATCTCGATCGTCCACGTGACCAGAATCGAGAGGATCAGGATCAGAAGTGGGAGCAGTCTCTTTTTCGTGTGGGCGTCAGACATGGCGTCTCCCTTCACGCGGTTGGGTGGGTCTCTGAGGTTTCTTC
>CAZCMC010000057.1:0-9200 GCA_964499665.1 uncultured bacterium
ATAGTCCTCACCCATCCCGGCCCCTTCCACATCAGCTTCTCATTCAACAACATCTATACCATACTTCTGCCACCCTTATCAGAGCAAGGTTAAGCGGGCGATCCCATGTGTGGCCGATTCACCCTCACCACGAACCTGGGAGCCATCGCCAAGCGGTTCGGGGTTGCTCGGTTCCTGGAGGAGGTCGGACCACGCTACAATATCGCCCCCACGCAGACGGTGATCGTGGTCAACGATGAGGGCACGCGACACCTGACGCAGATGCGCTGGGGGCTGATCCCCTCCTGGGCCAAGGACCCCACCATTGGCAACCGGATGATTAACGCCCGTGCTGAGACCGTCGCCACTAAGCCGGCCTTCCGAGTCGCGCTCCGCAAGCGGCGGTGCCTTGTGGTGGCCGATGGCTTCTACGAGTGGCAGCAGCGAGGGCGCACGAAACAGCCGTTCCGGATCGTGCTCAAGAACGGAGAGCCGTTCGGGTTCGCGGGGCTGTGGGATACCTGGACCTCTCCCGAACGCGAGGAGATGCGCACCAGTACGATCATCACGACTGAAGCGAACGACCTCCTGAAGCCGATCCACGACCGGATGCCGGTGATCCTGACCCGAGAGGCGGAGGCCGTCTGGCTCGATCCCAAGATTCAAGACCCAGCAATACTCCTCCCGCTCCTCACGCCGTATCCTGCCAAGAACATGGAGGCCTACCCCGTGAGCAGCCGCGTGAACAACCCGGCCCACGACAGCCCGGAGTGCATCGTGCCCGGCAGATGGGATACTCGGGACGGATCATGATCAGAAACCAAGACTGCCTGGATGCCAGCGACCACGGAGTGTGAGTGTGTGCAGGTGAGTGGTTGAAATCTACACTCCCATCCCGGCCAAAACGGCACAGCACACCGGCTTTTCCCTTGATACGACCTGGGGAACCAACAATGGCTCTTCCGGAAATCGTGTGGGTAGCTGACCCCACCTGCGCTATGCTTGGACCCTCGAAAGGAGGGTCAGACCGATGCTCGATATCGAGCTGTACCGAGCGATCTTGGATCTCCCCACCCCCTGACGGTGCATGGCGTGGATCTAGGCGTGAAGTTATTTTTGGGACACTACACTAGTCTAGAAGCCCGCCCTGTCCTCTTCTCCTCACGCCTCACCCTTTACCCCTCACCTATTTCTCCTTGACATCTCTGTAATAACATCTTATCTTACTAAGTAAGATCCAACCGAACAGGAGGTGACGCGATGCGTACCACCAAGACATGGACTATTTCGCTTCCGCCTAAGCTCATCAAAGAGGCCGAACGAACAGCCAAGGAGGAAAACCGAACCAAGAGCGAACTACTCCGGGAAGCCTTGCGCCTGTACCTTGAGGACCAGCGCTGGCGGAAACTTCAGAGAAAGACCGCCCTCCAAGCACAGGCGCTCGGAATCAGAACGGAGGAGGATGTGGATCAAATCGTGCACGCGGTCCGCAAATAAGCCCTCCATTCCATGCGGATTGTCCTTGACACCAATGTCTTGGTCTCCGCCCTGGCCTTCCCGGGGAACAAGCCGGATCAAATCCTTTATCGCATCCGCAGAGGAGAAACCGAGCATTTCATCTCCCCTTTCATCCTGTCCGAGCTCGACCGTGTTCTGCGAGAGAAATTCCGCTTCCCTAAAAAGGAGGCGGATGTTCGGGTCAATGCGATCCGTGCCATTGCCCATGTGATTACACCGACAGAGCGGATTACCGTTGTGACAGCCAACGATGATGATAACCGCGTCTTGGAGTGTGTTGCTCCGGCTCAGGCTGAGTTCCTGGTCACTGGTGATAAAGAGCATCTGCTATCTCTAGGATCCTACCGTGGCACCAAGATCGTCACTCCGGCTCAATTCCTTGATCTGCTGGTACCTCGTTAATCCGCTAGTGTAGTGTCCCAAAAATAATAACGGCTCTCCAGGGAATGGCGTGGGTCACTGGATTGTCTGCCATGGTCGGACCTGAATCGTAGGGCGCTGCTTGCTGCGCCCTTCTCGGGGTCAGACGCCTAGTTGGGCAGGGCAAGCCCGCTTCGACTCAGCTCAGCGCAGGCCCTTCGACTGGGCTCAGGACAGGCTTCGGCGGAGCTCAGGCTGCGCACTGAGCCTGTCGAAGTGACAGGCCCTGCCCCTACGAGGAGCATGATCCCATGCACGCGGTTCGACATGACCCGACACGCCTCCAGCCATGCCGACGTGTCCGGGGTAGAAAGAACACCACCCGGTTACCTACTCTGAACCCGGAAGAGCCGGTAATTCTATTCAATTTTGTCAAGTGGTATTTCCAAGAGGGGATATCAGAAGGGGGCCCGCTCTTCCACGCACAAGATCGGGGGTATAGGAAGGTGGATATTTGCGCCTGGCTTGACACACAACTCGATCTGGCGTATGATCTTACTAAAAGTAAGAATTCTAGGAGGTGTTGCATGCCTACCGTGACAGCCCGCGCTCCCAAATCCAAGATCACTGTCACGCTGAGCCCTGACTTGGTCCGCCAACTCGATATGCTCCTCCGCTCTCCTGAGGCCGGCTCCCGCAGCCGGCTGGTGGAGGAGGCCCTCCGCCGCTGGCTACATGACCGCGCTCAACAAGAGCTTGAACGTCAGACGGAGGAGTATTACCGTTCCCTCTCCAAGGGCGAGCGCAAAGAAGACGAACAATGGTCCAAGATAGCCTCCCGTTCGGCTAGACGCCTCTGGGATAAATAGTGCCGTCTACTCGCCGCGGCGAGATCTATCTGGTCAGGCTCCCGGGGCATCCTTCCGACACCAAGGCTCGGCCCGCCCTCGTCGTCTCCATGGATGTGCGTAACCGTCTCGCCCATGACGTGATAGTTGTACCTCTATCCACAACGCTTCGCCCCGCACCGACCCATGTTGTACTGCCTGCCGGAGAGGGTGGTCTTAAAGAAACCTCAATGGCCAAGTGTGAACAGGTCACGACACTGGATAAAGCCTTTCTCCTCCGCGGCCCTTTCGCTGGAACAATCAGCCCATCCCTCATGCGGGACATCGAAAACGCCATCCAGCGCGCGATCGGAATCGTGACCGAATAAATCCTCTTCCTCTCCACTACTGTATCGGAGGCCAGCACGAACCTACACGTCGCTACCGACGCCTATGCTTTGCGTCGCACCTTCTGCTGCTGGGCCCGCTGGGTGGTGGCGATCCAGCGCTCGATTGCGTCTTTCTTGAATCGCCAGACATTGCCCAACTTCCAGGCCGGGAGCGTCCCGTCCCGGGCCATCCGATAGACGGTGGATCTATTAATCCGGAGGTAGCGCGCCACCTCCGCAAGGGTCATGACTGTCGGCCGCCGCTCCTGCATGATGTCCTCCCTCGTTCGCCGCCGACGCAATCGTGGCCCCCTGTTTGCAGCAGCACGTTGCCAATGTCGGCTTCACCCTTTATCTTACTAAATTGCGTCCCATGATTGCCTGGCGTAGCAAACTCTATGTAATCGTGGTTAACATTGTCAAGTGTTTTTTCACAAGGTTCACACCTTCCTGGCATTCGGGTCGGGATCGCATGCCCCGCTCAAGGCCCGCTACCCGCCCCCGCCCACCCTGGTCGGCGGTGGCCGAGTGTTCCCGTGCCCGCTCACCGCTCGTTCGCAGGACACTTCGACCCCCATCACTCGCGAGTTTCTTCTTGACAGCGGGACGAAAGCAAGTTATCACGCTCTCCTGAGGATCCGCCCCTCAGCCTCGCCTTCTCGCCTCTGAGAAGTAAGGTGGGACGAGGAAAATGGCGAACTTCCCCGTGATTCGGAGCCAAAGGTGCCAGTCAGAATCGTGAAGAGCACTGTCGCAGATTTGGCACAAACGTTGACCGATGCCCGCGGCCGAACGCTCGCTCTCGTTGCAGATCTGACCGACGAGCAACTGATCGGTCCGCACATCCCGATAGTGAATCCTCTGCTGTGGGAGATCGGACATCTTGCCTGGTTCCAAGAGTACTGGGTCCTGCGCCGCGTTGGAGGCGGTCAGACGCTCTTGAAGGATGCGGACAGCCTGTACGACTCCGCTCGAATCCCACACGACGACCGCTGGACACTGCCACTGCCTTCTCGGACCGATACGCTGAGATACATGGAACAGGTGTTGGAGCGCATTCTGGATCGAGTTGCTCATATCCAGTTGAATGAAGAAGAGATCTATTTTCACCACTTGGCGACTTTTCACGAGGACATGCACGGCGAGGCGTTCACGTACACACGCCAAACCCTTGGATACCCTCCTCCCCTCTTGGGGACTCCCAACGCGGGTGAATGTTCGGTCGCTCAGGAAAGCGGCGGACCTTACCCAGGAGATGTGGAAATACCTGGAGGCATCTACATGCTGGGCGGAACTCCGGACTTGCCGTTCGTGTTTGATAACGAGAAATGGGCACATCCAGTGCATGTTCGGCCATTCCGGATAGCGCGGGCACCGGTGACCAATGCCGAGTTTGCCAGGTTCGTGGATGACGGCGGCTATCAACGGCCAGAGCTGTGGAGTGAATCGGGTTGGGCCTGGCGGGATCGGACAAACGCGAAGCATCCTGTCTACTGGCAGCGCGGTCCCGGCAGATCCTGGCTGCGCCGCAGGTATGACCATGTCGCGCCGATTGAGGAGCACCTTCCCGTGATCCATGTCAACTGGCATGAGGCGGAAGTGTACTGCCGCTGGGCTGATCGCCGGCTGCCTTCCGAGGCCGAGTGGGAGATGGCCGCCTCGTCGGAACCGACCTCAGACGCGCAGGCGCTTCGCATGCAGAAACGCCGATTCCCTTGGGGCAACGATCTGCCTGCCCCTGGGCGGGCACATCTCGACACCCGTGCCGTTGGATGCATTCCGGTGAACCTGCTGGCGGCCGGCGACAGTGCCTTTGGCTGCCGACAAATGATCGGCAATGTGTGGGAGTGGACCTCGGACGATTTCGAGCCTTTCCCCGGCTTCACAATCGACCCGTACAAGGAGTACTCCGAACCATGGTTCGGCGGAACCCACAAGGTCCTGCGCGGCGGTGCATTTGCCACCCGCTCCCGCCTGATCCGCAACTCCTATCGGAATTTTTACACGCCAGACCGCCGTGACGTGTTGGCCGGCTTCCGCACCTGCAGCCTCGAATAACGGATCACGCCGTCTTGCCGGCTATCGCAGTATCCCAATCAATGTGAGGTGACATGTCCGGATTGAGCAACGAAGTCCGGTACGCCAGCATTACTCTGAGGGGTGTTCAAGAGAATCTGGGCTTCGATGTCCAGCAGACGCTTACAGCTCCCATCAAGTCGCTTCCGTGCAAATACTTCTACGACCAGCAAGGCGTGGCACTGTTCGAGCAGATCTGTAGCCTGCCGGAGTATTACCTGACGCGAGTCGAGACGGCCATTCTGAAGAACCGGGCCGCTCAAATCATCGAACGCTGCCCCTCGGACCTGAGCCTGGTCGAATTGGGCAGCGGCAGTTCCACAAAGAGCCGATTCTTGATCGAATCGTGCCTCGCACGGCAGCAGGAACTCACCTATTATGCCATTGACATCTCGCCAGGCGGTTTGGAGAACGGGCTTCGACAACTTGTACAGGAATACCCGCAACTTCGGGCTGTGGGCTTGGTAGGAGAATTTGCGGATGGGCTGAGCTACCTCTCCACACAGGCAGGTGAGCCTCGGTTGGTAGCGTTTCTGGGATCCACAGTTGGCAACTTTACGGAGGATGAGATCGCGCGGTTTTTCACCATGCTCCGCGAGGAGTTGCGACCCGAGGACCGGCTACTCTTGGGGGTTGACCTGCTCAAGGCTCCCGCCGTGCTCGAGGCGGCCTACGACGATTCCCAGGGCATCACGGCACAGTTCAATCTGAACATTCTCGCACGTCTCAATCGGGAATTATCCGCGGAGTTCGACCTGGCGGCGTTTCGGCATCGAGCAGTGTTCAATCGCGACCGCAGCCGTATCGAGATGCACCTGGTCAGTATGCGCGATCAGCGTGTGAGGATCGGCGATCTGGAACTGGACATCGATTTTCGTCAGGGTGAGAGCATCCACACGGAAAACTGCTACAAGTATTCCCCGGCGCGGATGGAGTCACTGCTGGCTGACCACGGATTCCACGTCCTCTGTCGCTTTACCGATCCCCACGATCAGTTTTGCATCTTCTTCGCCTCCTGACCTCGCTTATCTGTTGAACCCGTGATCCGTTCTTCCCTCCTCACTGACACCAGCCCACAGGTCGTGGTAAGGTAAGACCATGGCAGCGTCGATTGAATTTGAGCACGTGCAATACAGGCTGCCCAGCGGCGTCGCGGTCCTTGACGACGTCAGCTTCACCGTGGAGCCCGGCGACGTGCTCGTGCTCGTTGGCCGGAGCGGGGTCGGCAAGACGACCATCCTCCGGTTGATCAATCACCTCCTCCTGCCGAGCACCGGTGAGATCCGGGTCGAGGGACGCGCGACGACGGCGTGGGATCCGATCGCACTCCGCCGGCGAACCGGCTACGTGCTCCAGGAAGTGGGACTCTTTCCGCACATGACGGTCGGCCGCAACATTGCGGTCGTCCCTCATCTGGAAGGATGGCCGGAGGCCCGCATTCGCGCACGCTGCGTCGAACTTCTGGAGCTCGTCGGACTCGATCCCGTCAGTTACGAAGGACGGTTTCCGCATGAACTCTCAGGAGGACAGCGGCAACGTGTCGGGGTCGCTCGCGCCCTTGCCGCCGACCCACCAGTGCTCCTAATGGATGAGCCGTTCGGCGCGCTCGATCCGATCACTCGGTCTGAATTGCACCGCGAGTTTCGGCGCATCCAGGAACAGCTCCGCAAGACAGTCGTCATGGTGACTCACGACATGGGTGAAGCCTTTGCGCTCGCAACCAGGCTTGGCGTGCTGGATCAAGGGCGCCTGGTGGCGCTCGACACGCCGGACGCAATCGCCCGGGCCGGCGATCCGCGAATCCGGATGTTCCTCGACGCGTTGCCTCCGATTCCGGTCATATCCCGTGAACCTGTTTAACTTCTGGCTCTCGCATCGCCCCGAGATGCTGGTCGCGATCGCCCAGCATGTCGTACTGGTGCTGGCAGCGACCGCCACAGCCATTGCGATCGGCCTGCCGCTCGGGATCGTTGCAGCCCGGAAGCCTCGACTGGGTGCACCGTTGCTGGCCTTCACCAACATCGTCCAGACCGTGCCCAGCCTGGCGATGTTTGGGTTTCTAGTGGCTGTGCCGCTTATCGGGGGTGTGGGCGCACGGAGCGCGCTCATTGTTCTCATCCTCTACGGATTGTTGCCGGTCATGCGCAACACGGTTGCCGGCATCCAGGGCATCGATCGGGCCGTTCGCAACGCAGGCGTCGCCATGGGCATGACGGCGCGGCAGTTGCTGCTGCAGGTGGAGCTGCCGCTGGCGATGCCAACGATTGTTGCGGGCGTGCGCGTCGCGGCGGTGGTCGGGGTGGGGGCCGCGACGATTGCCGCCGCGATCGGCGCCGGAGGATTGGGCGACTTTATCTTCCGGGGCCTCTCGATGACCGACCCAACCGTGATCCTCGCCGGCGCGGTTCCGGCTGCCCTCCTCGCGCTCGCGGTTGACGCCGGGCTTGGGTGGCTTGAGCGCGTCCTCACCCCAGGGACCATCAGGCATCGACGGCTGACTTTCCGGGCCGTCGCCGCCATTGTCATTGCACTGATGCTGATGGTCGCCGGCGGGGTCGCCCTGTCAGGACGCTGGGGGACCCGCGTCATCATCGGGTCGAAGAATTTCACGGAGCAGGTCATTCTCGGGGAGCTCCTGGCCCAGGCGGTCGAGCGCGCAACCGATCTTCGTGTCGATCGCCGCCTTAATCTCGGGGGAACGTTCATCTCCGAGGAGGCACTGCGCGCTGGCGCCATCGACGCCTACATCGAGTATACGGGAACGGCGCTGACCGCGATCTTTCATCAGCCGACGTCCCGAGATCGTGCTGAGGTCTATTCACGCGTCGCCGCAGCGTACGCCGAGAGCGGCCGTACGGTCTTGCCACCCCTCGGTTTCAACAACACGTTTGCAATTCTGGTTCGGGCTACCGACGCGAAGCGGCTGCGTCTCAGGACCATCAGCGACGCGGCGCCGCACACGCTCAAGTGGAAGGCGGCATTCGGGTACGAATTTTTGGAGCGTGAGGACGGCTACAAGGGGCTGGTGCGCACCTACGGGTTGCGATTCGCCGAGCCGCCGCGCGTGATGGATCTCACCCTGATCTACCGCGCGCTCGCAAGCGGCGCCGTCGATCTGATCGCCGGCGACGCGACCCATGGGCTCATCAAGGGACTCGATCTCTTCATGCTCGAGGATAATCGTCGATACTTTCCGCCCTACGATGCCGTACCCGTCGTTCGGACCCAGACGCTGGCGGCACACCCACAGCTTCGGATAGCCATCGAACGACTTGCCGGGAAGATATCCGAGGAGACGATGCGGCAGATGAACTATGACGTGGACGTTCGCCGCCGCGATGCGTCTGCCGTCGTGCGCGAGTTCCTCGACAGGTTGGGATCATAATCGCCGAAGGCATCGTCCACACATCCTTCAGATTGTGGGTGTGTAGGGGCGCTGCTTGCTGCGCCCTCTCTGGGCAGGGCAAGCCCTGCCCCTACATTCCCGCTGGTCAAGCCGAATTCCCCGATGCGGTGGGACGGGGGTTGGCACATGATCGAAGCACACACAGACGTCATTGGGAGCCTGCTTCGGCCGCCCGAGCTTCTCGAGGCGCAGAAGAAGCTCGCCAGCGGCGAGCTCACGCCCGCTGAGTTCAAGCGAGTCGAGGATCGGGCGGTCGATGAGGCGCTCCGACTCCAGGAGGAGGCGGGTCTCGATGTGGTCACCGACGGAGAGATGCGGCGCCTCTCCTTCCAGAGTCAGATGACGGCGGCAGTCGAAGGCTTCGGCGAATGGGACCTCAACGCGTTTCTCTGGGGGGAGTGGCAAAGCGACAAGTTGGGAGAGATGGTGATCGAGCGGCCGCCGATCGCCGTCGTGGGGAAACTTCGCCGCAAGCGCTTCCTCTCGGCCGAGGAGTTCACGTATGCGCGCGGCCGAACGGAGAGGATCCTAAAGGTCACGCTTCCGAGTCCGAGCCTCTTCGCCAACTTCTGGGATCCTGATCGCTCGGCCGGGGCGTACGCACGCCTGGAAGATTTCCTCGGGGACGTGGCCGAGATCCTCCGC
>CAZCMC010000058.1:0-9193 GCA_964499665.1 uncultured bacterium
CCCGACCTACGGATTCGAAGTCCGGCGCTCTATCCAACTGAGCTATGGGCGCATCAGAACAGGGTATAGGGGTTAGGGCATAGGGTATAGAAGGGCGGGAATCGTCTCAACATGACGTCCGATGAAAGTGCCCTCGCATCCCACCCCTCAACCCTAGACCCTCAACCCTACACCCTAAACGCTGCATTCTTGGGGTGAACGGAGGGGCTCGAACCCTCAGCCTCTGGAGCCACAGTCCAGTGCTCTGCCAGTTGAGCTACGCTCACCATGGCGTTTCAGGAGATCTGAAACGCGAGTCGTCATTCCTTTCACGACAAAGGACGATGGTAGATCAGAAACATCTAGAAGAGCCCTAGAAGCAACTCGAATCGTTTCAATGCCTGTATGGCTCTGGCGCGCCTGGCCCGATTTGAACGGGCGACACACGGCTCCGGAGGCCGTTGCTCTGTCCGGGCTGAGCTACAGGCGCGAATCGTTAACTTGCACAATCTTTGGGATCGGATAGTAGGCTCTCACCAGTTTCGTTTCATGCCATTTGCACGGTGCCAAAGATCAATGACGCGAGACCGACCAATCACATCCTGATGGCTGAGGCCCCCGCGCAAGCGCCGCATGGGTGGTCGGGGCGAGAGGATTTGAACCTCCGACCCCCTGCTCCCAAAGCAGGTGCGCTACCAGGCTGCGCCACGCCCCGCACTCATGGAACACGCATTGCCTCTCGCCCGTAGGACCTAGATTCTGGTATTTGGGCGACAACTCCCCTTCCAACCCCCCAAGCCGACCGGTGCCCTACGCCAGAATACAATCAACTCGCGGGGGAGGAGAAGGCAAGGCCTTGCAATAACCGCTTCGTCTTTTCGATGGCCCGCGCGCGGTGGCTGATCCGATTTTTGAGGTCTAATGGAAGGGAAGCCATCGTCACCCCCCGTTCGGGAACAACGAAAATCGGATCGTAGCCGAACCCTTCGGCGCCGGCGGGGACCTGCGCGATGATCCCCTCGCAGATCCCATGAGTGAGAAACAGCTCGCGTCCTGGGCCGGCCAACGCGACGGTGCAGTGAAAGGAAGCAGTCCGCCGCTCAACCGGGATTCCCTCTAGCAGCTCAAGGATCCGTTGATTGCGGTCGCGATCGGTCGCGCCCGGGCCAAGAAAACGGCTTGAGTGGGGCCCCGGTTCTCCCCCGAGGGCATCGATCTCGAGACCCGAATCGTCCGCCAGTGCCCACATGCCCGCGAGTTGGGCGGCAGCCCTGGCCTTGGCCGACGCGTTCTCAGCGTATGTGAGCCCGGACTCAATCGTGGCGACATGGCCGAGAAACGAGCTGATGGACAAAAAAGAAATCCTCAGATCACTGAGGATGGACAAGATTTCCTGGAATTTTCCCTTGTTAGCCGTGGCCAGAACCAGTTGCATTTTAGAGAGTTGCCACCTTGATGTCAAGCTACATCTTCAGTCCGTTGATCCGCGTCCCCAGGAGTTGGCGCTGCAGATCCACGAGCTTCTCGATGCCTCGCATCGCAAGCTGAAGCATCTGGTCTAGTTGCTCCTTGTCGAATGGGACCTCTTCCGCAGTCCCCTGGACCTCCACGAACTTCCCGGCGCCGGTCATCACCACGTTCATATCCACATCAGCCGTTGAGTCTTCGACGTAGTTCAGGTCCAGCATGAGCCTCCCTTCAACAGAACCGACGCTCACGGCCGCGACGAAATCCTTCAGGGGCGGCCCCTTCAGTAGGCCGCTCTCTTGCAGCCCGGATAATGCGTCGGCCATGGCCACGAAGGCCCCGGTGATGGCCGTCGTCCTCGTCCCCCCGTCAGCCTGAATGACGTCGCAATCGACAAGCACGGTCCGCTCTCCCAGCCTCGTCAGGTCGATCACCGCCCGAAGGGATCGACCGATCAGACGCTGGATCTCGAAGGTCCGACCGCTCGCCCTTCCCGTCGCCGACTCCCGAGGCGTTCGGGTCTTGGTGGCCCGCGGCAGCATCCCATATTCCGCCGTGACCCACCCCTGGCCGGTTGAGCGCAGGAAGACCGGGACCTTGTCCTCCACGGTGGCCGTGCAGAGGACTTTGGTCTCCCCTACTTCAATGAACAGCGATCCCTCGGCGTGTTTGAGGAACCCCCGGTTCACCTTTACCGGCCGCATCTCGTCTGCGTTTCGACCATCGATCCTCACGCGCAATCCTTTCGCACGATCGGCCTCCTGCCGTCTCAGAACGCATACCGGGGAGCCAAGGGCGTACGCGTATCCACACCCCCCCGCAACGTCGAGATCTCTCCACCCTCGATCAAGATCTGCACCCGCTTGATTTGGGGAAAGTTGAACGCGAGTGTATTAACGATAGAGAAGACCGTATAGAGCTCCTCCCGAGCGCCTCCCGGATGACCCTCTTTCAATTCCCGATTGAAATCGACGTATGCTGTCCCCGACGAATCGACGAAGACATTCTGAACCTGGGTCGCAAGCGGGATCGTCGCCTTCAGCTCGCTTTCCGGCCCCCTCGCGAGCTCCTGCATGGTCCGTTTGGCATCCTCTGTGGTCGTGGTCCCACCTTCTATCTCTCGGGCCTCCTCTTGGAGGATATTCTGATCCTGGGCCAAAAAGAAGAGCATTACGGTCTTCCTTGACCCTTCGGACCTCGGCCTTGTCGCTTCGGAGGCGCGCCGGACGGCGGGACGGCTGAGGGTCATCGGACTGTCGCTCCACAGAGCGATCGCGCCTACGATGAGCAACAGAAAGGCGATCAGGACAGCCGCCACCTTTGCGAGACTCACCGGTGACGCCCTCCCATTTCGCTAGCTCGGACCTTTGGCCGGCAGCATCCCCAACCGCTTCTCATAGCGGCCCTTAAACTTGGTGATGCCCGCCATCAGGGCCTTCGTGATCTGTTGTCGATACCCTTCCCCCTGGAGTCTTTGCTCCTCTGTAGGGTTTGAGATGAAGGCCGCCTCCACAAGGACTGAGGGCATCGCGGCGCCGATTAAGACGAAGAAGGGTGCCGATTTAACCCCTCGGTAGTTCACCTTCAGAATCTGCCCGAGTTCGTTCAAGAGCAACTCGGCCAGCTCACTGGATTCCCTCACATAGAACGTCTGGGCCATATCCCAGAGGGTCGCCTTCAAGCCCTCCTGCTCCTTCAGCCCAATGCCTTCGAGGTTCAGGACGGTATTCTCTCTGATGGCGGAAGCCCTGGCACCCTTATCGGATGGCTCGCGGCTCAAGAAATAGGTCTCTGATCCGACGGCGCGGCTATGAGGGGCCGCATTGAGGTGCAGACTGATGAAGAAATCCGCTTTGTGCCGATTGGCGATGGCTGCCCGCTCCTCGAGAGGGACAAAGACATCCCCCGACCTGGTCATGATAACCTTCACCCCAAGCTGTTCCTCAACCATTCGCTTGAGTCTGAGGCCGATATCCAGGACCACGTCCTTCTCTCTGATGCCTGAAGGTCCTATGGCACCCGGATCCCTCCCCCCATGGCCCGGGTCGATGACGATGGTCTTGACGACGTCGTCGAATGGCGACAGGGAAGGTAACGTGCCTGGCCCGACCGATCGAGATGTGACCTCGGGCGGGACTGCCCCCGATGGAGCCGTCTTGGCGGTCGATTGCGACAGACGGGATGTCTGCACGGAACGGGAGAAAAGATCGACGACAATCCGGTCAGGCTTTCTTAGGGCGAAGGCCTTGCTCGAGAATAGTTGACCGGTCGCGTGAAACAGGATCTGGCTATCTCGACCGATTTGCCGAGGGTCGATCGAGACGAGAAGGCCATCATTGACCTGATGAGATCGGATCGAGGGCCCCAAGACCCCGCGCTTGACCTCCAGGACAACCTGTCCTGAGCCGTCATCTTTGAGAAGAAAGTCATGCCGTCGGGTCCCCTCCAGGACAACACGGGTATGATCTGGGTATGTGCGGATTCGCAACAGCCGCAGCGAGTGTGGCCTTTCTTCGATCCGCGCCACACGCGCTTTGGGATCCCAGTTGACCCGATTTTCACCATATCGCTCTCCAAGGGCGATAGGGAGGAGCTCGAGAGGCACCGCAATGCTTCTGCCGATACGCCTCGGCGATTCGGAAAGAGAGACGGTCTGGTTCCCCACACGGATGTGAGAAGAACCCTCGGTCACAATGATGGAAGACTTCGGGAAACGGAGTCGGTACCTCTGCCGTGTCGCCAGTCGCCCCAGAGAAGCGCCGGATGCCTTCGCCACGCCGGCAAGAGGAAGGTACTCACGTCCCTTCACCTCGACAGAGGTCAGCGTGAGAGATCCCTTTTCCAGGAAGACCCGAACCTCACCAGCCTCAGCGGCCGAGTGGGTCATGATCCCGACGAGGAGGGTCAAAGAGATGGCGAGGAGGGTGACGGCATATGAGCGAACCCCGCTCTTCGCTTTCAATCCGATCCCATACTCCCCCCTTCGAGCCCGAGATGTCATGATGGCTTGAAGCGAATCATACCCGCAGCCTCCTGATGTTGTCAAAGAGAAAGGCGTACAGGTGAGGCGAAGGATGACCCTGCTGCAATTGAGAATCAACGGCCCGCGAAAAGGAAAAAGCCCGCACTTGGAATTCGTGTGGGCTTTTCCGTTCAATTTATCCCGGCAGCGACCTACTCTCCCACGCAGTTGCCCACGCAGTACCATCGGCGCTGGAGGGCTTAACTTCCGTGTTCGGGATGGGAACGGGTGTTTCCCCTCCGCAATGGCCACCGGGAATCCTGGAATATAGCTCCGGGTCTCCTACTGCAGTTACTGTGACACCCTCCCGTTCGAGGTCGGGCCAACGCGGATGCGGTCTTTGATTCTCGCGAACTGCTTGCGGCCCAGGACCTTCTTTGTAATGAGCTCGTCAAGTTTCTTGTATGGACGATGACGCATGATCCGCTCGACCAACTCTGGTCCTATTCCCGGCAGCTTATCCAGCGCGCGGACCGACGCCGTGTTGATATCAATCCTGTGTTCGATCGGCTTGGATGGAAGGTCAGCTTCGCCAGCCGCCATGCCTGAAAACACGCCACCCCAGCGAGCCAGGCCGACAACAAGACCTGTCGAGAGGATGAGCCACCCAACGATCAGCAGTGCGATCCGTCTATTCACCTCGAGCCTGCATAAGGGAATGAAAAATTTGGGGTCAAGCCGCACGACCGATTTAGTACCAGTAAGCTGAACGCATTCCTGCGCTTACACCTCTGGCCTATCAACCTTGTGATCTACAAGGGGTCTTTAGGGGCTTACGCCCGGGAGATCTCATCTTGGGGTGGGCTTCGCGCTTAGATGCTTTCAGCGTTTATCCCTTCCGAACATAGCTACCCAGCGATGCCCCTGGCGGGACAACTGGCACACTAGAGGTTCGTCCATCCCGGTCCTCTCGTACTAAGGACAGATCCCCGCAAATCTCCTACGCCCACAGCAGATAGGGACCGAACTGTCTCACGACGTTCTAAACCCAGCTCGCGTACCGCTTTAATGGGCGAACAGCCCAACCCTTGGGACCTGCTTCAGCCCCAGGATGCGATGAGCCGACATCGAGGTGCCAAACCTCCTCGTCGATGTGGACTCTTGGAGGAGATAAGCCTGTTATCCCCGGAGTACCTTTTATCCGTTGAGCGATGGCCCTTCCACTCGGAACCACCGGATCACTAAGCCCTGCTTTCGCACCTGCTTGACTTGTAGGTCTCGCAGTTAAGCTCCCTTATGCCTTTGCACTCAACGCACGATTACCGACCGTGCTGAGGGAACCTTTGGGCGCCTCCGTTACCATTTAGGAGGCGACCGCCCCAGTCAAACTGCCCACCTGACACTGTCCCCAGCCTGGATTCACAGACCTAGGTTAGAACCCCAGCGAAGTAAGGGTGGTATTTCAAGGTTGGCTCCACGGAAGCTAGCGCCCCCGCTTCAAAGCCTCCCACCTATCCTACACATACTGCACCAAGATCCAATGCCAAGCTACAGTAAAGGTTCACGGGGTCTTTCCGTCTTGCTGCGGGTAACCGGCATCTTCACCGGTACTACAATTTCACCGAGCCACTCGCTGAGACAGCGGCCAAGTCGTTACGCCATTCGTGCAGGTCGGAACTTACCCGACAAGGAATTTCGCTACCTTAGGACCGTTATAGTTACGGCCGCCGTTTACCGGGGCTTCGATTCAGAGCTTCTCCGCCTTGCGGCAGATAACCCCTCCTGTTAACCGTCCGGCACCGGGCAGGCGTCAGTCCGTATACCGCGCCTTTCGGCTTCGCACGGACCTGTGTTTTTAGTAAACAGTCGCTTGGCCCGTTTCACTGCGACCTTCCCCGGCTTCACAGGGTAAACCTGCTAACCGAGGCATGGTACCCCTTCTCCCGAAGTTACGGGGCCATTTTGCCGAGTTCCTTAGCGAGTGTTCTCTCGAGCGCCTTGGGATGCTCTCCCTGTCTACCTGTGTCGGTTTGCGGTACGGTCACCTGACGACTCGCTAGAGGCTTTTCTTGGCAGCATGGGCTGAGCCAGTTTGTGGCCTTGCGGCCTCCCCATCACCTCTCGGAGTTAACGCCCCGACGGATTTGCCTATCGGGACCCCCTACCGGCTTGGAGTCCGTATTCCGACACGGACATGGCCTACCCTCCTGCGTCCCCCCATCGCGTCTTTGTCGCCGCCAGATGGTACAGGATTATTAACCTGTTGCCCTTCGCCTACGCCCGCAGGCCTCGGCTTAGGAACCGACTAACCCTGGGCGGATTAGCCTTCCCCAGGAAACCTTAGACTTACGGCGACTAGGTTTTTCACCTAGTTTATCGCTACTTAGGCCGGCATAATCGCTTCTGCACTCTCCACCGGTCGTTACCGTCCGGCTTCACTGACTGCAGAATGCTCCCCTACCGATCCGATCCGCCGAAGCGAACCGAATCCCGCAGCTTCGGTAGCAGGCTTGAGCCCCGTTACATTATCGGCGCCAGAGCACTTGACCAGTGAGCTGTTACGCACTCTTTAAAGGGTGGCTGCCTCTAAGCCAACCTCCTGGTTGTCTGAGCGATCTGACATCCTTTCCCACTTAGCCTGCATTCCGGGACCTTAGCTGGCGGTCTGGGCTGTTTCCCTCTCGACCATGGAGCTTAGCCCCCACAGTCTGACTCCCGCAATTCCAGTTGACGGCATTCGGAGTTTGGTTGAGATCGGTACCCTTTTAGGAGCCCTAGCCCATCCAGTGCTCTACCACCATCACTTACGTTGCGAGGCTAGCCCTAAAGCTATTTCGGGGAGAACCAGCTATTTCCAGGTTTGATTGGCCTTTCACTCCTACCCCCAGCTCATCCCACACGTTTTCAACCGTGATGAGTTCGAGCTTCCATGCCGTGTTACCGGCACTTCACTCTGGCCAGGGGTAGCTCACCTGGCTTCGGGTCTACTGCACGCAACTCGAACGCCCTATTCGGACTCGCTTTCGCTACGGCTCCGCCTTGCGGCTTAACCTTGCTGCGCACAAGTAACTCGCCGGCTCATTAAACAAAAGGCACGCCGTCAGGCATTCTCCGATGTTGCCATCGAAGCATAGCCCTCCGACTGCTTGTAAGTGTACGGGTTCAGGTACTATTTCACTCCCCTAACAGGGGTTCTTTTCACCTTTCCCTCACGGTACTGGTTCACTATCGGTCATCAGCAAGTGTTTAGCCTTGGAGGGTGGTCCCCCCGAATTCTCACAGGATTCCACGTGTCCTGTGATACTTGGGTATCCCGCACGAAGAGTCCCGTTCCTTTACTCTACAGGGCTATCACCTTCTATGGCCGATCTTTCCAGATCATTCGATTAGGAACGAGATTTGTAACTCTTCAGCCCCGCCGTATCGGAGCTGGGCGAGACCCCTCGACCCCGATGGCGCAACGCACACGGGCTATCACACGCCATCGGTTTGGGCTGTTCCCGTTTCGCTCGCCGCTACTCAGGGAATCGCGGTTGCTTTCTTTTCCTCGAGGTACTGAGATGTTTCAGTTCCCCCGGTTCGCCTCGTCTGGGCTATGTATTCACCCAGCGATGGTCCGACATGACTCGGACCGGGTTTCCCCATTCGGGCATCCTCGGATTGGCGTCTGTTTGCGACTACCCGAGGCTTATCGCAGCTTACCACGCCCTTCATCGCCTGCTGATGCCAAGGCATCCACCGTACACTCTTAGTAGCTTGACCCCAAATCGCATTGCCACTCGAGGTCTAAATCTAGTGGAGACCCGGATCACCTATTCAATTGTCAAAGAGCAGTGCGAGTTGTACTCGCGAAATCGCAAAACCAGACTACATTCCTGCCGCATCTGTGTAGAACTGACAGTCAGGAGCCCGAGCACCGCCAGTCAGTTGGTGGAGATGAGCGGAATCGAACCGCTGACCCCCTGCTTGCAAAGCAGGTGCTCTCCCGTCTGAGCTACATCCCCTCGTCATTGCCGGTTTCCGATCTCGGAATCGGCAATTGACAATCGTCAATCCCACATCTGGGTGGTGGGCCTTCCTGGGATCGAACCAGGGACCTCACGCTTATCAAGCGTGCGCTCTGACCAGCTGAGCTAAAGGCCCCTACCGACCAACCGTCTCCAGAAAAATAGTGGGGAAGGCTTGACACCTTCCCCCGGGGTTCTGGTCACCGGTCAGTGCCCACAGGCTCGGCTTAGAGTGAGAAAATACCGTTGCTACCAACCTGGGGTAAATCGACCTAGAAGTGTGATGGTACTCCTTAGAAAGGAGGTGATCCAGCCGCACGTTCCCGTACGGCTACCTTGTTACGACTTCACCCCAATCACCGACCATACCTTCGGCGCCTGCCTCCCTTGCGGGTTGGCTCAGCGACTTCGAGTACAACCGGCTTTCGTGGTGTGACGGGCGGTGTGTACAAGGCCCGGGAACGTATTCACCGCGCCGTGCTGATGCGCGATTACTAGCGATTCCTACTTCATGCAGTCGAGTTGCAGACTGCAATCTGAACTTAGACCAGCTTTTTGGGATTGGCTCCACCTCGCGGTCTCGCATCTCTCTGTACTGGCCATTGTAGCACGTGTGTAGCCCAGGGCGTAAGGGGCATGATGACTTGACGTCATCCTCACCTTCCTCCAGCTTAACGCTAGCAGTTCCCCTAGAGTGCTCGGCATTACCCGGTGGCAACAAGGGGTAAGGGTTGCGCTCGTTGCGGGACTTAACCCAACATCTCACGACACGAGCTGA
>CAZCMC010000059.1:0-2269 GCA_964499665.1 uncultured bacterium
CCCCCCAACTGCGAAGCTCTTCGCCGGGCCGCCTCTTTCTATCAGACTCCTGAGAGGTGTGTCAAGCGAAATTTATAAACATGTTTTAATTTTGCTTCAGCTTCGCTTCAAAAACTGAAAAAACACTCTGGCGACACTATCTCTACGTCGCTGGGAAGGCTGAATAAGCCGACTGAGTAGACAAGAGCCCAGGGTTCGGAAGGCCTGGCCTGACCAGGCCCTGGTAAAATATCGTTTGATTTTTGTGGAGGAGCGACCCTGGGTGACCATGCAGAGGCGCGAAAACACGGGGCGGTAGTCTGTCCAGGTGAGGGAGGATCCGGGGTGAAGATATCTCCGTTGAATGGGAGGGCAGCTTCGTGATACTGTCTGGGTGACTTCCGGCCGGGCCCTGAGAGAAGGAGGAAAGAGTGGAGCTCGATCGTCATGATCCCCCGGGCATCTTTATTGAGGCCCGGGCCTTCCATCGGTTGAAACTTCTGCTCAAGCTTTGTCCCGCCGAGATCGCCGGTCTGGGGTATGTGACGCCTCATCCCGAAGGGTTCCTCATCCGAGACCTCTTTGTTCTCCCCCAGCGTGTCACCGACTCCGACGCCGAGCTGGACCCCGAGGCCCTCTGTGATTTTCTCGGCCGCTTCGTGGGCGACGGGGGCGACCCATCGTCCCTCCAACTCTGGTGGCATAGCCATGTCGATGGCGAGGTCTATTGGAGCGAGACCGATCTCGAGACGATCGAACGTTTTCCGGGGAACCGGGTGATCTCGATCGTCGGGAATCAGCGGGGAGAACTGCTCTGCCGACTGGATCTCTTCGCCCCCAGACGCGAGCGCCTGGAACACCTTCCGCTCGTTCTTGTTCATGAAACCGGAGAGGAAGCAGCGCCGGATCTTGAGACCCTCCGTCGCGAGGTCTGGGCGGAGATCAAGACAAAGCTGAAAATGCGAGTGCCGATGGAGCCCCTGACAGATCACGAAGGGGTGGTTGGCTTTATCTCCTATGAGGGGTATGAGATCGAGGTGGAGCCAAGCGACGGCTCATCGGGGGAAGCTCTCCATCATGGAGCGGGAGGGCTTACACCTCCGAATCACAATGATCCCCCCAAGGGCCCCTGATCATCCGGGCATAGGTTTCGACTCTCCCCCTCCCTCTTGATCAGGTAGCTACAGGCCCCCTGTTCATCGCTTTATCTAAAATTTCATCTAAATTTTTGGTAGAATTCACTCAAACACTTGGGGCGGATGGGAATAGTTCTTGAAATCGCCTCAGAAGTTGCTAATCTCAAAAGAAAGTTGATGCCGCCTATGAGGCGGTGGATTCAATCGATCTTTCCAACAAGCTCGGATATGAGGGGGACAGACGAATCGGCCAGAACTGTCATGAAACCACACATTGACCAACGGTCGATTCTCGATCGGCAAAGACCTACTGTCAGGTTACATCAACGAGCAAAGGAGAGGAGTAACAGCATGCGATATCTTGGAGTTGGGCTCCTAGGGGCTTTGCTGGCGGTCGCCGTCTGCATGAGCGGAGCGGCCATAGCGGCGCAGGAGTTCACCAGGGCTGACGCCAAGGCCAAGATCGAGGAGCTCATCGCCGCGAAGGTCAAAGAAGGGGGCGGCGCCTTCAAGTTCAAGGACGATAGGACCGGCGAAGTGGTGGCCCTCGAGTTCGTGAAGGTCCGCGTCATCCGCGGGATCAAGGGGCACGGCTACGTCGGCAGCGTTGACTTTCATGTCAAGGGCGAGCCGGAGAAGCTCTATGACATCGATATCTGGATCAAGCCCGTGGATGACCAGCTCACCCTGATGGACATCCGCACCCACCGCTTCCCCCAGAAGGAGGGTAACCAATGGGTGCAGGTCCGTGTGAGTCCTCTGCCGTGGTGGTGGGCCGTCGCCCAGGAGCATCCCGGCGAGACGGAGGAGAAGAAGGCCTGGGAGGTCAAGGCTGCGATGCACGATCACATCGCCCAGAAGACCAAGGAGGGGGGCGGCGTCTTCAAGTATAAGGACGAAAAGACCGGGGATAACCTGGAGCTTGACTTCGTGACGATCCACGATCCGGTCACCAGGACCAAACAGGGCTACTTTGCCTGTACCGACTTTCGCGTCAAGGGCGAACCCGAGAAGCTCTATGACCTGGATTTCTGGCTCAACGAGAAAGACGGCAAGCTCGTCGTCACGCAGACCCGCCTCCACAAGGAACCCTCAAAGGAAGGGGGCAAGTGGGTGAAGAAGCCTCGCTACAACTTCGTGGATGGCGTCCCGGC
>CAZCMC010000059.1:2369-4075 GCA_964499665.1 uncultured bacterium
GGCCGGGGGTCGCCCAATAATCACCGACCCGCGCGGCGGTCCATGGTTCGATACTGGATCGCCTCGGCCAGATGGTCGGTCCTGATCGCCTCCTGTCCCTCAAGGTCGGCGATGGTTCGCGCCACCTTGAGGATCCGATCGTAGGCCCGCGCCGAGAGGCCCAACCGCTCGATCGCGGTTTCGAGGAGCCGCTGCCCTTCCGGCCCGATGGAGCAATGCCGGCGGATCTGCTTGGAGCCCATCTGGGCATTGCAGAAGGTCTTGGTCCGTTTGAACCGTTCGTGCTGAAGTGCCCTAGCCTGCTTGACCCGCGCCCGAACCGTCTCGGACAGTTCCCCCTGTGTCTCGACGGCAAGCTCCCTATAGCGCAATGACGGGACATCGATGTGAAGGTCGATCCGATCCAAGAGAGGGCCAGAGATCCGGGCCCGGTACCGATCGATCTGAGGTGGGGAACAGGTGCACTCGCGTTGTGGGTCGGTAAAGTAGCCGCAAGGACAGGGGTTCATTGCGGCAGCCAGCATGAAGCGGGCCGGGTAACTGACAGAGGTCACAGCGCGGGAGATGGTGACCACACCGTCCTCGAGCGGCTGGCGCAACACTTCCAGAACGCTCCGCTTGAACTCCGGCAACTCATCCAGAAAGAGCACACCGTGGTGGGCCATGCTGACCTCACCGGGTCGCGGAATGGTTCCACCGCCGATCAGGCCCGCGTCCGAGATGGTGTGGTGGGGCGCCCGAAAGGGTCGGGTCGCGATGAGGGCGGCGCGCCCTGGGAGGAGGCCACAGATCGAGTGGAGTTTCGTCACCTCGATCGCCTCCTCCAGCACCAGGTCCGGTAGGATGGTGGCCAGTCGCTTGGCCAGCATCGTCTTGCCGGAACCCGGAGGCCCGATCAAGAGGATGTTGTGGCCCCCGGCGGCCGCCACCTCGAGGGCGCGCTTTGCGTGCGCCTGTCCTTTCACATCGGTCAGATCAACCGAGTACTCGGCGTGTTGCGCAAAGACGGCCGTTAGGTCGATTCGGGTAGGTCGGACCTCCAGGGTGCCGTTCAGAAACTCCACGACCTGCGGAAGCGTCTCCACGCCAAAGATCTGGATCCCCTCGACGACCGCCGCCTCCGGGGCATTCTCGGCCGGCAGGATCATCCCGGCCAGCCGCGCGTGGGCGGCCGACGCGGCCATCGGGAGCGCGCCCTTAATCGAGCGCACGCCGCCGTCCAGCGACAATTCGCCCAGGATCAGATGATCCTTGAGGCGCTCAGGCCGGATCAGGCCAGTCGCCGCGAGGATGCCGCAAGCCATCGGGAGATCGAAGGACGCCCCCTCCTTCTTGATGTCGGCCGGGGCGAGATTCACGGTGATCCGACGCGAGGGAAAGTCGAACCCCGAGTTCTTGATGGCCGCTTTGACGCGGTCCCGGCTTTCCTTGACCGAGGTGTCCGGCAGCCCCACAGTATTGAAGGTCGGCAGGCCCATCGAGATATCCACCTCCACCTCAACCAGGTACGCATCCACGCCCATGACGGCGCTCGACAACACCTTGGCCAGCATCCTCATCCTCTGAGGCTCACCCGCTAGTGCAAGGTATAAGGATGACATCCTCACGCCGCAGCCTGGGGGGGCGCTGGCCAAGGGTGCATGAAAGGCTGGGGTCTTAGAGGCCCAATAGCGCCCAGAGTACCCCCAGGATTGCGAGCGCCCCCA
>CAZCMC010000059.1:4175-9086 GCA_964499665.1 uncultured bacterium
GGGTCTTAGAGGCCCAATAGCGCCCAGAGTACCCCCAGGATTGCGAGCGCCCCCAGCAAGATCATCGACCAGTGCCATCGGAGATGATTGATGGGGGCCATCACCGCCTCTTCAACTGGGAGTTCCGGCCCGGGCGATCGGCCTTCCTTTTGCCCATCAGCTCTTCTCCGACCGCCCCATCAGAAGACCGCGGACCCGCCTGCGCAGAAGGCATCCCGGATCAGGAGGATCTCGGGTCGGCCTCTTTTCCCCCCGAACGTCACCGCCACTACGTCGAAGCGGCAGGCCGCCTCGGCAAGCCCCTCCCGCTCCAGGAACAGCCCTGCGACCTTGACGATCTGTCGCTGCTTCGTCAGGGTGACCGAGGACTGCGGCGGACCGAACTCGCCGGACGTGCGAGCCTTCACCTCTATGAAGACCACCACCTCACCCTCTCGGGCGATGAGATCGATCTCCCCGAGCGGTGTCGAATAGTTCTCCCGCAGGATCCGATAGCCCTTGGCTTGCAGGAATGCCTTCGCCGCCCGCTCCCCTTCCGCCCCCAGACCCAACCGCCCCGCTTTCATATTCCGGCCTCGGCTACAACTGCTCGCGGACCCCCTTGAAGCTCTTCCTGTGAAGCGGACTGGGTCCGAAGCGGACAATGGCCAGGAGATGGTCCCTGGTTCCGTACCCCTTGTGTTGCGCGAATCCATACTGCGGGAGAGCGCGGTGATACCCCTGCATGATCCGGTCCCGGGCAACCTTGGCAAGGATGGAAGCAGCGGAGATCGAGTGACAGAGTCGATCGCCTGCTGGGATGGCACGATGAGGGATAGGGCAATCGGGGGATCGATCGCCGTCGATCAGGACGAAATCCGGGGAAGGGTCGAGCGCATCGATGGCTTGCTGCATGGCCAGCAGGGTCGCTTGCAGGATATTCACGGCATCGATGACGTCCTCCCGGATCACGCCGAATCCGATGGCCACGGCCGCGTTCCTGATGGCCACGTCAAGCTGCTCGCGTCGCCGCGGGCTGAGCCGTTTGGAGTCGTCAACCCCATCGATGATTGAGGCAGGCGGGAGGATGACCGCAGCGGCCACCACCGGCCCGGCAAGACATCCTCGCCCGGCCTCGTCAACGCCGGCAATGAGGGGATACCCCTCGGCGCGAAGACAGGCCTCCGCGTCGGCGCGCACGGCCAGCTTCCCCTTTAACTGAACTTGCGCTCCGTGATCCGAGCAGCCTTCCCCTTCAGTTTTCGAAGGTAGTACAGCTTTGCCCGGCGAACCCGGCCGCGTCTCGTGCGCTCGATCTTCTCCAGCAACGGAGAATGAATGGGGAAGGTTCGCTCCACGCCAACGCCGTAGGTCACCTTGCGGACCGTGAACGTCGCGCGAAGCCCATCGCCTCGCCGACGGATCACCACCCCTTCGAAGGCCTGGATCCGCTCCTTGTCCCCCTCGTGAACCCTTAATTGCACCTTGACTGTGTCTCCCGGAGAGAACTCGGGAAGCTGGGTCTTGAGCAATGGGCTTTCGACGAACCTCATCACATCCATGATTTCACCTCCACCACGCGAGGTAAAGAGTGCGGCGTGCGAGGTGCAGGGCACTTCGCACCATTCAGCAGGACCCCTCTTCTTCTATCTCCCCGAGTAGCCGCCGGTCCTCCTCGTTCAGATCAGCCCGCAGCAGCAGGTCCGGCCGGCGCGCCTTCGTGCGCCGCAGCGCTTCCTTTCGGCGCCAGCGCCGGATTCGCTCATGGTCACCTGACAGCAGCACCTCCGGAACCGAGAGCCCCTGAACAACTGGGGGGCGAGTGTACTGCGGGAAATCGAGCATGGCCTCCATAAAGGAGTCGTACCGCGCCGAGTCTGCATCTCCCAGAACGCCAGGAATGAGACGAATCGTGGCATCGAGGAGAACGAGGGCTGGCAGCTCACCCCCGGTCAGGACGTAATCGCCGATCGATATCTCGTCAGGGCACAGCCGCTCCCTGACCCGTTCGTCGAACCCCTCGTATCTCCCGCAGATCAGCAACAGATGTCGGTGCTCCACAAGCTCCCGAGCGATCGCCTGCCCGAATGGGCGACCCTGAGGGGTCAGGAGAATCAGGCGAGTCTCCTCCCCCCGGCTGATCCCGGCAACGGCCTCAAGGATCGGCTCAGGTTTGAGCACCATGCCGGCGCCGCCCCCATAGGGCCGATCGTCCACGACCGCGTGACGATCGTGCGTGAAGGCGCGAAGGTCATGAACAACGATTTCCACCATCCCGCGTTCTTGGGCCCGCTTGAGAATGCTTTCCGAAAGAGGCCCCTGAAAGAAACCGGGAAAGAGGGTGAGGATGTCATAGCGCCTCAGTTTCGATCATCCCTTCTAGGGGACGGACCAGCATGACCTCTCTTTCGAGATCGATCCGTCTCACGACCTCCAGGGTCGCGGGAAGAAGCCACTCACCCTGCGGGCCGTGGACGACGTAGACGTCGTTGGCACGCGTCTCTAGGATCTCCACGATCCGTCCCAGTTCTCGCCCTTCCTCGCTCCGGACCCGAAGGCCGAGCAGATCGGCATGATAGTAGCGGCCCTCCGGGAGCTCGGGGGCGCTTGATCTCGGAATGAACAACCCATGACCAACCAGGCGCCTCGCCTGCTCCGGGGTCTCTACGCCACGAAGCTTCATGACCCAAGCCGAGCCCGCCCGCCGAACCCGCTCCACCTCGTACCGGGCAAGGTCGCCTCCCGCACCCGTTAAATAGACCGACGGCAGTCCTGCCGCGAATGTCATGGAGTCAGCGTATGGCTCTACCTTGACCTCTCCCTTCAGTCCCCAGGCCTTGACCGCGCTGCCCAGTTGAAGATATAGCGCCGGCATCGGTTATTCCAGGATCTCCAGGATAGCACGGCGCTTCGATCGTGCAGCGATGGCGTGCAGCACCGTGCGCATCGCCTTGGCCGTCCGACCCTGCTTCCCGATCACCCTGCCGACATCGGCGGAGGCTACCCGAAGACGGATGACACACGCGTTCTCCTCCTCCGCGGCCTCGACGGTCACCCCCTCAGGGCTGTCCACAAGCGCCCGGGCCATCTGCTCAACGAGATGCTTCAGCGCCGCTGCTTCGTCCGCGGGATCCCGTTGCGGAAGTGACGGACCACCTTCCATCTTCCCTCCCTCCGGGTGCGTCGGTCTCGATTGAAGGGTTATCGACCCTTTCCGGTGGCTTTGAGCTGGGCGAATTGACGCATAACGCCCGCTCGCCGGAAGAGCTGACGGACGCTGTCGCTTGGCTCAGCGCCCCGCTGCAACCAGTGCAAGGCCCGTTCCGCCTTGACCTGGAGCGCGGGCTGGTCGCCGTGAGGATCATAGGTGCCCAGGTTCTCCAGTACCTTCCCCCCGCCTGCCACCCGCGACTCCCCCACGATCAGACGGTAGAAGGGGTGTTGTTTCGCGCCCATCCTCCGCAGCTTGATCTTGACACTCATCTCTACTCTCCCTTATCCATGCGGCGTCATGATCCCAGGAAGGGCAGCAGGCGCTTGGCCATCGTTCGTTTGGCACCACTCCCTCCTCCCCCCCCCGGCAGGAGCTGTCGCATCAATCTCTGGGCCTGAGAGAACTGTTTGAGGAGCCGATTCACCTCTGCCACAGATGTGCCGCTTCCTGCGGCAATCCGTCGGCGACGGCTTCCATTGATGAGCCCCGGGACCTCCCGCTCCTTCCGCGTCATGGAGTTAATGATCGCCTCAGCCTGTTTGATCCCCCGTTCCGCCGCGCCGCTGTCGGCTAGCCCCTTCTGTTGGGACAGCCCGGGGATCATCCCCATCACCTGTTCGAGCGGCCCAAGCTCCTTCAGTTGTCTGAGCTGCAGCCGAAAATCCTCCAGCGCGAAGCCCTCTGATGCGATCCTCTGAGTCAGCTCCGCGGCTCGCTTGTGATCGACGGTCGCTTGCGCCTTCTCCACCAGGGTCAAGATATCGCCCATCCCCAGTATCCTGGAAGCCATCCGATCGGGGTGGAAAGGCTCAAGGGCGTCCAGCTTTTCACCGACCCCAACGAACTTGATCGGCTTCCCGGTCACCGACCGGATGGAAAGGGCCGCGCCGCCACGGGCATCTCCGTCCAGTTTGGTCAGGACAAAGCCGGTCAGCCCGAGATCCGCATCGAACCGGAGGGCGGAGTTCACCGCATCCTGGCCTGTCATGGCATCGGCCACCATCAGGATCTCGGCGGGACACATCGCCTGCTTGATCGCGACAAGCTCCTGCATCAATGGCTCATCGACATGCAGCCGCCCTGAGGTGTCGAGAATCAACGGATTGTGCCCGCGCTCCTTGGCAACGGCCCGCGACTCCTGGCACACCTGCAGCGCCGCACCTGTCCCGACGAACACGGGTACTCCGAGGGAATTCCCGAGGATCTGGAGCTGTTCCCTTGCCGCCGGCCTGGCCTGATCCGCCGCCACCAGGAGCGGCGAGCGCCCCTCCGACAGCAGCCATCGGCCCAGCTTCGCCGCGGTGGTCGTCTTGCCCGATCCGTGAAGGCCAACCAGCATCAGAACAGACGGGGAGTCCTGTGCATACACCAATGGAACGCGAGCGCTGCCCAACACCCCCACCAGCTCTTCGTAGACCACCTTGACGACCTGCTGGCCTGGAGTCAGACTCTCCAGCACCTCCCGGCCGACCGCCCGCTCCCGGACCCGCTCGATGAATCCCTTGACGACCTTAAAATTGACGTCGGCCTCGAGCAACGCAAGACGAACCTCTCGGAGCGCCTCGATGATGTTCTCCTCGGTGAGGCGTCCATGCCCACGAAGTCTTTTGAAGACCAGCGCTAGCCGTTCCGCGAGCCCGTCAAACATGACACTCCCTCTCAAGGACGAAAGCTAAAAATAGCCCTTTCCTCCTTTGGTTGTCAAGGTCAAACTGCAC
>CAZCMC010000060.1:0-9070 GCA_964499665.1 uncultured bacterium
ATGGCCCTCAGCCCGGGCGGCCGCGAGAACTCCGGGAACTGGGCGAGGGTCTCGGGTGCCATCTCCGATCACATCCTGCTGGGGTATGGCCGCGAGGCGGAGCTAGAGGCAGACGATCTGGGGCTACGTACGGCCTATCGCGCCGGGTATGATCCACGGGAGATGGTGGCCTTTCTCAGGGCGATGAAGCTGAAGGAGCGACTGGAGGCACTCGGCTATCATGGCTTTCAGGGGACTCATCCGGAGACGACCGATCGCATTGTGAAGGCCGAGACCATGGCCACCATCCTGACCGCGCAGGGGGGCGGCAGCCTCGAGGTAAAGGTGAACGAGTACAAAGCGCGCCTTGAGGGCTTGGTGTACGGGGCGAAGCAGGATAATCGGCGCCTGAGGATCTATGCCGCCAAGGCTGGGGAGACTCCAAGCAGCGTGGCCAGGGACGTCTTGGGCGATCAGCATTTGGCGTGGCAGGTTGCCAACCTCAATGGGATCAAGGAAGCAACAGTCTTCCGAGAAGGAGATCACGTGAAGTTTCTTCCGTCTTCCTCGGGGGATGTGCAGGGCGGCCAGCGCTTGAGGCTCTCTCCGAACTGAACATTGCTTGAAACAACAAGGAGGATGAAGGTGTTCGAAAGACAGCCATGATTCTCTAATAGCGTTGTCGTGATGTAATTCTTCGCACCATCCAGAGGGTCCGGTAGGGTAAGGACACGGAGGCGCTTCAGATGTTCCCCTGATAGTGGTTGTGTCGTCAAGGTCATTGCGGAGGAAAGACCGGAACGTCGGGCCCTCTGGAGCAAGACACCAGGGGGTTATTCATTTTTGCGACGTGTCCGCGAGATTCATTCGACCCCCTGCGTGAGTCAGAAAAGGGGAGGTCCCGTGGGTGTGGGAATCCCCCCGTTCAATGAAGGAGGGCGAATCGATGTACGAGACAATGCATATGATTCCTCCGCGACAGCTTCGCTTGCTCGACGAGGTTAGGCGTCGATATCAGGCCTGGATCGCGATCCTCGCTGTCGCCGCCCTGGCTCTGGGTGCCTCCACCCTGGCGCTGCACGGGCGGTTGCAACCGGCCGACGCGGACGACTACGACCCCGTGTACGACAGTGTGATGAGAGAATATGATGCGGTCAGAGACGACCCCCACTTGCGTCGCTACCTGATCGCCAAGATCACGAGTCTAGCGGCGGAACACGAGGTGAACCCTGACCTTCTGTTCTCAGTGGTCGCCGTTGAGTCTTCCTTCAGGGTGGTGGCCAAGTCTCCGAAGAACGCCAGGGGCCTGGGTCAACTGATGTTCGCCACCGCCAGGGCGTTCAATCCCGGCGCGGTAAGCCGACCCGACGACCTGTACGACGTTCACCTGAACCTGGAAACGGCCCTGAAGTATCTGAAGGCCAACCTGGTTCAAAACCGGGACGATATGAGGACGTCGTTAATGGTGTACTATTACGGCGATACGGCCCGCAAGTCTGGGTTCCAGGACACAGACCAGTACGTCCGAAAGGTGATGGATTTTTACAACCGCCTCGAAGGGCGTCGGCAGGCTCTAGACGTCACGGCGGCGCTGAACCTCGTGGCGAGCCACCACCTTTCCGGTTAAACTACCTCGTGGCGGAAGGGCGCATCGCATGGAGGCGGATGGGGGAGGGGACAGGGACGCCATCCGCCGGATGTTTGCCGGGATCGCGCCCCGATACGACCTCCTGAACCGCCTCCTGAGTGCCGGCCGGGACCGCTACTGGCGACGGCGGGCGGTCGCTCACGCGGAACTGCCTCCGGGCGGGTTGGCGCTGGATGTCTGCACCGGGACCGCTGACGTGGCTCTCCAGTTGGCCAAGCAATTCCCCTCGGCCAAATCCATCGTCGGGGTGGACTTCTGTCTGCCGATGCTGCGTTTGGGGGCGGACAAGGTCGCCCGGCTCAGCCTGGCACACCGAATCCAACTGCACGCCGCCTCCGCGGAGGCGCTCCCATTCAATGCCGGCACGTTCGATGCGGCCACCATCGCCTTCGGCATCCGCAATGTGATGGATCGAAAGCGGGGGCTGGCAGAGCTGAATAGAGTCCTGCGACCCGGGGGCCGCGGGATCATCCTGGAGTTCGCGACGCCACAGGGGCCACTCTTCGGGCGACTCTACCACTTCTATTTCCATCGGGTGCTCCCGTGGCTGGGCGGTTTGATCTCGGGGAACCGCGGTGCCTACAGCTATCTTCCGGCTTCTGTCTCCCGCTTTCCGTCTCCGCAGGAACTGGCCAGACTGATGGAGGAGGTTGGCTTCCGCGATGTCCAATTCCAGGCCTTGACCGGCGGGATTGTGACGCTTCACGTGGGAAGGAAGTCGGGGTGAAGCTCCTCCGGTTGGCCATCCGCAAGACAACCCTGTTCCTCGACCTGGTGAAGTTCCCGCACACGGTCTTCGCCCTTCCCTTCGCGTTTATGGGCGCGATCCTGGCGGCCCGCGGGATCCCGCCCCTTCCGACACTGATGTGGATTCTGCTGGCGATGGTTGGCGCGAGGAGCGGGGCGATGGCCGTCAATCGTTTGGTTGACGAGGAGTTCGACGCCCGTAATCCCCGAACGCGGGAACGGGCGTTGCCGAAGGGGCTGGTCGGGCGCGGGGAGGTCACCGTGTTCGCCATCAGTTCCTTCGCGCTTTTCCTGTTCGCAGCCTCGCGCCTCAATCCTCTCTGTCTGAAGTTGGCCCCGTTCGCGATGGCGATTTTGGTTGTGTATCCTTATACCAAGCGGTTCACCTTTCTCTCTCACCTGATCCTGGGGCTTTCCCTGGCGATGGCCCCTCTTGGCGCGTGGATCGCCGTAACAGGCCGGGTGGCGACGACGCCCGCCGTGCTCGGCTTGGCCGTCCTCCTCTGGGTGGCCGGGTTCGATATCCTTTACGCGCTGGCTGACATCGACTTTGATCGGGCGGCCGGGCTCACCTCGATTCCGGCCCGGTTCGGAGCCGCTGGTGGCATGGCTGTTTCCCGAGTTCTCCATGCGTTGACGCTCGTCCTCTTCTTCCTCCTGATCCCCCTCTCAGGTCTGGGCTACTTTTACCTAGCGGGTGTCATCCTCGCATCCGGCCTCCTCCTGTACGAGCATCTCCTCCTCATCCGATACGGACTGAAGAGACTCGACGCTGCCTTTTTCATCGCAAACGGTATCCTCAGTATTGGCCTCTTCTGCTTCACCCTCCTCGATACTCTCCTGCTGTAGCTTCGCCTGCACTTCGACGTCCACACCCTACTGAGCTTTGCAGAGCAACACAAAACGGGGGAACCTGTGAAAACGCGCTGGGCCCCGCCCGTACCGGAGATGGGGTCAGATGGTGGAGGCGCGATCCAGGGGATAAGGGGTAATGTCGCAGAGGCAAGTCAATCCTGCCCGTGGGGACCTATGTGTACAGTGATTTCTGCACGGGCGAGATCCTGTCCTTGAGCAACGGCGTGCAGAGCGTGCTGTTGGACACCGACCTGATGATCTCATCGTTCGGCGAGGACGAGGCCGGAGCTATCTATGTCGTGGGGCTTGGAGGCACTGTGCATCGGATCATCAATCCCAACGCCTCGCCAACTGACCCTCCAAGCGCTGCTAGGGCGCTCAGCGGGGAAGGGTGCCGAACGGGCCAGACGCTCACCTATCAGGCCACCCTGACCCCGGGGTTTGCACCGACCCAGGTGGATATCTACCTCGGGGCGCTCCTGCCAGACTTTTCTGATCGATCTGGGATCTAGGCTCGACAGCTCACCTTATTGCATGCGCTAGGCCCAACAGGCCAAGAAGGATCAGATCGACTGCCACAATACGATGAGAATCAAACGGTAGGGATGCCTGGGGAAATGACAATAGGGTGGAACAAGAGTTACCAAGCGTCGAGTTTGCCGTAACCCTGGTGGTATCTTAGGTTTTCGCCGGGCAGGATCATCCCTCTCAAAGGTGTATCGAGGCGTGTGGCGGAGCAGAGGAATCGATGGTCGTGCTGGATTCGGAAGGACTAATACAGTCGGGCATTCATCAGAAATCGCTAAGACTCGCGGGCGCACAGTAGCGTATGTTCGAGGGCTAACGGTAGGAGAGGGCGGGGGGCCGAATCCCCCCGCCCCACTGAGTTGCCACTACGTTGCGCTATTTGGAGCAGTCTTTCGCTGGTCTGAGCTTCGCCTCGATGCGATCTCCGACTTTGTAGTCTTGAATCGTTTCCTTCGACGCCTGGAACACGTGGGTCGTTCCGTCGGCGGCGCGCAATGTCAGTTTGCCCTGGTCCGGCTCAACACCAACTACCTGGCCCTCCACCTTTTCCGGCGCGCCCGCCTTATCACACCCGGCTGGCTTGCCCTGCCCCAGGGCGGTCCCACCCCACAGCAAGATGGCGGCGGCGAGCCCCGCCGACAGGCGTAGCCACGTCTTCATCGAGGTACCCATCACTTCGTGATGTCGTAGACGGCGCCTGCCGCCGCGCCGACGCCTGTTCCGATCAACGCGCCCTTGCCGGCGCCGTACCCTGTGCCCGCGCCGATGGCGGCCCCTGCACCGGCACCCACCGCGGCCCCGGTGGCCGTTCCGCAGGCCGACGTCATCAGACCAAAGATCAATAGGCCAGCGACTGCAAGCATCTTGGATCTCTTCATGGTGCACGTCCTTTCTTGATGAGAGGTTGCTTGTGAACTGCGAAGCCCAAATGCCCCAGCGAAGGGCCGCTTACAACTACAAGAGGTCATTCAACTCTGGCTTTCTTTCGTTTCTCTGTCAAGAAAAAATTCATAGGTAAGAGTGTATTTGTCAATCTGTTATTCGCACAGTAGAATTGATACGAACCAGGAAGGAGCCGTTCAAGCGGCGTCGGTTCTGATTGGCTGACTGTCGGCGATTTCAGAGGGAATGAATGGTGGAGCAAATGTCACAGTGTCGAGAACTCACACGAGCTTTTCGCCTTGTTTTTAAGTAGATGCGATCGGAGTCCAACTGAGAAACCCGGTGAGGTGCATTGCAGGGCCATGGGAAGCTGGCCTTCGCTAGTTGCTTTATTTTCAAGAAGTTCCGTCAGAAGACCATCCTTTCGCTTCTGAAGATAGAGGTTCCGGGGGGTGTAATCTGCACTCGCGAGGTGGGTGTAGTGGATCCGCGGTGTCCGGTTTCCCCGGTGGGGGTTCTCCCTCAGGTGTTCCCGGGATTCCTCTGCCTCAAGGGGCGGCCCCCTATGGTCTCGTCCCCCCTGCTGTCAAGCCTGTCAGGGGGTCGTGCACACCCGCCTCTCCCTCGGTGGTCAGCCGGACGCCTCCCCACAGGCGGGGCCACTCTCGGAGGACTCCCGACGCGCCAGGGCATGGCTCGCCTCTTCAGTCGATGGTGATCGGGAAAAGGGCGTTGAAGAACAGGGGCGCGCCAGCCGTCGTCGTGTTGATGCCAAAGCCGACGGCCGGAAACGGCGTACTGGCTATTTCACGAACCTGAAGAAGGCCCGAATCGTTGGCGATGTCGCTGCTCGAGAGGCTGATGACCCTGACGAGCGTGATGTCGCTGGGTAGCGTGATCGTCGGGAGTAGAATCCCCGCCTCTGTGGCGGCCCCGATCACGAGGGTGGACGGTACTCGACAATTCGGACAGCCAACACTATTCGGCCCGGTCGGGAACGACAACACCACCTGGGTCACCGCGCCAAATGAGGCGGGCACAAAGTAGCGCGTGCCAAATGCGATTGACTGAGAACCCGGAACCCCAGTGCCCTGGCCGATCAGCGCCTGGGCGACGATGTCGTTCCCGAAGACGGTGCCATCGGCGATCGTGGCCGCGGCGAAGTCTTTGAGGGCGACAGCATTTGCTCCGTACACCAGGGGCAGGCTCCCGTCGCCCTTGACGTAGTAGGCTTTCCCCGTCAACGCGTCGTTCTCAACGTCCCCGCCGATCGACGGGTCAGTGCAGATCGCCGTGTCGGATGCGGGGGGCGTTGTGGCGCGGAGGCCGATCACCTCCATGATGGCGCGGGTCGGGTTGCCGGTCAAGGTGGTGTTGAGCGGGGTCGCCGATCCGTTGACCAGGAGCGTGCTGGCGCTGGTGACCCGGGTGACGATGCCCTCCAGGACGACGCTAGCAGTCCAGGTGGAGAAGGGGGTGAGGCAGAGTTCGAACTCGAGTACAGACGCCCCGGTAGCCGCATCCCGAAACCGGACCTTGTGCACCGATGTCCTGGTTGAGAAGCTCTCAATCGCGATCAGCGTGTCGAGGTTGGTCGTCTCGATGAGCGGGAAGATCAGGGCATCCCCCATCCCGCCGGAGTTCACGAAAACTGCGGTGGCCTTCGTAGGGTTTACGCATTCTAGCGCGATCAGGAGCACGACAACCAAGCTGGCTTTTTTCATAATAATCAACCCTCCCGCGTCTGAGTGATTCGGTGATCGTCGCCCCAGGGGTTATGGCGCGCGTCTATTTCCTTCCGCCGCGCCTTTCCGTCCTGGCCTGCGACGTGCGCCGTCAGCCCAAGAACGCTGACGATCCCTGCCAAGACAAATGTGCTCGTCATAGGGCCAGCCAGACCTCTTCAGAAGATATTGAGCGGGAAGAGGGCGTTGAAGAAGAGGGGCGCGCCAGGCGACGTCGTATTGATGCCGAAGCCGACGAGCGGAATCGTCAAAAACCCAGCGCTACTATTGATCGCAAGGACTCCAGAGTCATTCGCGATGTCGGTGCTCGTAAGGGTAATGACCCTGACGAGGGAGGAATCGGCTGGTAGCACGATCGGTGTCAACGTGATTCCTGCCTCTGTGTGGGGAAAGATCGAGAGGTTGGGCGGTACTCGACAATTCGGACAGCCGACACTATTCGGCCCGGTCGGGAACGACAACACCACCTGGGTCACCGCGCCAAATGAGGCGGGCACAAAGTAGCGCGTGCCAAATGCGATTGACTGAGAACCCGGAACCCCAGTGCCCTGGCCGATCAGCGCCTGGGCGACGATGTCGTTCCCGAAGACGGTGCCATCGGCGATCGTGGCCGCGGCGAAGTCTTTGAGGGCGACAGCATTTGCTCCGTACACCAGGGGCAGGCTCCCGTCGCCCTTGACGTAGTAGGCTTTCCCCGTCAACGCGTCGTTCTCAACGTCCCCGCCGATCGACGGGTCAGTGCAGATCGCCGTGTCGGATGCGGGGGGCGTTGTGGCGCGGAGGCCGATCACCTCCATGATGGCGCGGGTCGGGTTGCCGGTCAAGGTGGTGTTGAGCGGGGTCGCCGATCCGTTGACCAGGAGCGTGCTGGCGCTGGTGACCCGGGTGACGATGCCCTCCAGGACGACGCTAGCAGTCCAGGTGGAGAAGGGGGTGAGGCAGAGTTCGAACTCGAGTACAGACGCCCCGGTAGCCGCATCCCGAAACCGGACCTTGTGCAGTGCAGTCCTATAGGTGCCGTTCTCGATGGCCAGCAGCGTGTCGAGGTTGGTCGTCTCGATGAGCGGGAAGATCAGGGCGTCCCCGCCTCCGCCGCGGCCCACCGAAGCGGCAGCTGTCGGTCTCCCGCCTTGGTAGCGGGCCATGATGAAGTTACAGCTGAAGGTGGTACACGGGCCTGCTCCCGCCGCCACCAGCTTGCCGTCCGGCTGCAGGACGAGGGCGTGGACCTGACCATTGGAACTACCGAAGTCAGTAATTACCTTGCCGCCGCTGCCGAAACTCGAATCTATGCTTCCATTGGCATTGTAGCGAGCCAAGGCGAAGTTGTCGTGCGAGCCCCCCGCCGCCACCAGCTTGCCGTCCGGCTGCAGGACGAGGGCGCGGGCATCATCGATGCCGACAAAGTCGGTGATCACTTTGCCAGTGCCGTTAAAGCTCGAATCCAAGCTCCCATCGGCGTTATAGCGAGCTAGGGCGAAGTCAGGGATACCGCTTCCCGCGGCCACCAGCTTGCCGTCCGGCTGCAGAACGAGGGCGTAGGCCGCACCACCAAAGCTGCCGAAGTCAGTAATTACCTTGCCGCCGCTGCCGAAACTCGAATCTATGCTTCCATTGGCATTGTAGCGAGCCAAGGCGAAGTTGCCGTTCGAGCCCCCTGCCGCGACCAGCTTGCCGTCGGGCTGCAGGACGAGGGCAAGGGTCTGACCATTGGAACTACCGAAGTTAGTAATCACCTTGCCGACGCTGCCAAAGCTCGAATCCAGGCTCCCATCGGCATTGTAGCGCGCCAGAGCGAAGCTGCTGGTACCGGGGTCGGGCGGGGGGCAGAACGGGAAGCAGGTAAAACCACCGCCACCGCCGCCGCTGACATGTGACAGCCCTGCCGCGACCAGCTTGCCGTCCGGTTGCAAGACGAGGGCGTGGGCCGTATCAAAGGAGCTGCTACCGAAGTTGGTGGTCACCTTGCCGCCGCTGCCGAAGCTCGAATCCAGGCTCCCATCGGCATTGTGGCGGGCCAAGGCGAAGGCCCACCTGCCGAAACCATCTTCTATGGATCCCGCGGCCACCAGCTTGCCGTCCGGCTGCAGGACGAGGGCGGAGAACGCACCATCAATGCCGCTGAAGTCGTCAGGCGTCTTGCCGCCGCTGCCGAAGCTCGAATCCAGGCTCCCATCGGCGTTATAGCGGGCCAGGAGAAAGTTGCCGCTCAAGCCCCCCGCGACCACCAGCTTGCCGTCCGGCTGCAGGACGAGGGCGTTAACATAACCCCAACCGGCGGTGGAGATCACCGTGCCGCCGCTGCCAAAGCTTGGGTCAAGGTCCCCAGGGGAAGCGTGTAGGGGGTGCGGAAGGATGAGCGCTATGAGCAAAGTGATACGCAGCATGGATAGCATCCCCGGTCGAAAGACACCCCCGAATGGCCTCTGGTACTTTCTTACGTGCTCCATGGTCCCCCCTTTCATGTAATGCCAAGTCTCATGTAGGAACGTTGCCGATGCTTCCATACCAAGGCAACCTATATGCCAACAAGGGAATGCACAAAAAATCAAAGAGTTACCGAGAAACTGGGTTACGGAACGAGTGTGACTTTGGGTGGGGAATCGGCAGTAGTGGGGGAAACTTCGGCAGCAGGTTGTGTCCCGATTCGTGTAGAAATTGGCGTCTCTCGGTGTCCATGTGCTGA
>CAZCMC010000061.1:0-8936 GCA_964499665.1 uncultured bacterium
GAGACGGCGGTACTTCTCCTCGTCGGCGTGGGGCTCGTCGCGGGTGTTGATGATCGGCCGCTTAGCCATGGTGTCGAGCCCGATAAAGGCTTCGAAGAAGTCAGCCCGCTGAGAGAGCTGATAGTCGCAGGGCTCCGTCCCGTTCTCGGCTCCCACCTTTCCCGCGCCCGCAAAGATCTGGCGGGTCACCAGAAAGGGGGTGAACCCCAGCACGATCTGTTCGAACGGAAGGGCTCGGTCCATCAGGTAGTTCTCATGATGGCCGTAGCTATTCCCCTTCCCGTCGCTGTTGTTCTTATAGATGAACATCCGCTGCTGCTCACCCAGATTCAGGTTGGCAGAGGCGAGACACATCTCGAAGATCCGCTCGCCGGCCTTCTCGTAACAGACCACGTCGCGGGCATTGGTGCACTCGGGGGAGGAGTATTCGGGGTGGGCGCCATCCACGTACAGACGGCCGCCGTTACGGAGGACCTTGTTGATGGTGCGATTGTCTTGTTGGTTGGGCTTCTCATGCTCCCCGCTCGCCTCGAATCCCCTGGCGTCGAGAAGCGGATTCTCCCCCGCGTAATCCCACATTGCTTGCACATCAGAGAAGGCGGGATGGCTATTGATCAGCAGGATGGAGCTCGACACGGGATCAAAGCCCGAGGCATCCTTTGCGGTGATCCCCAGCTCGATTTCCGTCCCGATGATCTTTTCGATCGCCATCTTGCCTCGCGAGAGAAGCTCTCCTACGATATCCGAGCTGCTGACAGATCCAGGGCCGATTACAGGTAATGACCAGTAGAGATCGTTTCGACCTTTCGGGACCGCTTTCCCTCTCGGTCGAAGACCGTCCGCACGTTGACGATCCGCTCGCTCCGTCGCCCCGCGATCTTCGCCCAATCATCAGGATTGGTGGTGTTGGGAAGATCCTCGTTCTCTCGGAACTCGGTCCGAACCGCATCGAATAGGTCCTCGATCGTGATTCCCTTGGCCCCTGTCGTGATCATCCGCTTTACCGCCCGCTTTTTGGCCCTGTTGCAGATCGCCTCGATCATGGCTCCCGACACAAAGTCTTTGAAGTACAGGGTTTCTTGCTGCCCAGAGGCGTAGGTGACCTCCAAGAAGCGATGCTCGGGGACGGTTGCAAACAGAAGCTTGATCGCCTCGGCGATCATTGCGAGCGCAGCCTTTTCCGGGGTCTCATGGGCCTTGAGCTCGCTCGCCGCGAACGGCAGGTCCGGGGTAAGATACTTTGTGAAAATCTCTTGGGCAGCCCCCTGGTCGGGGCGGTCGATCTTGATCTTGACGTCGAATCGGCCAGGGCGCAGCACCGCTGGGTCGATGAGATCCTGGCGATTCGAGGCCCCGATAACGATCACGTTCTTCAACCCCTCGACCCCGTCGATCTCGGCCAAGAACTGCGGGACGATGGTGGACTCCACATCGGAGGATATGCCCGAGCCGCGCGTCCGAAAGAGGGAGTCCATCTCGTCAAAGAAGATCACGACGGGCGAGCCATCGTTGGCCTTCTCCTTCGCCCGTGCAAAGATTTCCCGGATCTGCCGCTCCGTCTCACCAACATACTTGTTCAGCAGCTCGGGACCCTTGACATTTAGGAAGTACCCCTTCAGATCCTGCCCGGTCTTCTTGGCCAACTGCTCCGCCAGAGAGTGGGCGATCGCCTTAGCGATCAAGGTCTTCCCACAACCCGGCGGGCCATAGAGCAGCACGCCCTTGGGGGGCTGCAGCTTGTGTTCCCGGAAATATTCCGCGTACAAGTAGGGCAGCTCGATGGCGTCTCTGATCATCTCGATCTGCGGGCCGAGCCCACCGATCGCGTCATAGCCAAGCTCAGGAACCTGTTCCAGCAGGAGATCTTTGACGTCACTCTTGGGCAGCTTCTCCAGAATATAGCCGGAGCGCGGGTCAAAGAGAAAATGGTCGCCCACCTTGAACGGGAGTTCCCTCAGCGGCTCGGCGAGCTCTACGACCCGTTCCTCGTCGGCGCGCAGGCTAACGATGGCCCGGCCTGGATCGAGACGGTCTTTCAGTGTGACGACCTCGCCCTGGCCCTCGAACCCGACCGCTTCGATCACGTTGAAGGCCTCATTCAGCACCAGCTCCTGGCCTTTGCGGAGGGTTTCGGGTTGCAGGGAAGGATGGAGGTTGACCTTCAACTTCCGGCCGCCGGTGTAGATGTTTGCCGTGCCGTCCTGGTTCATCGAGGAGAATGTCCCATAGGAACTCGGTGGCGCAGAGAGCCTTTCCACCTCCTCGCGAAGTGTGTTCAGCTGCTCCTTAGCCTGCTGCAATGTCTGAACTATTCGCTCGTTCTGGTGATGGGCCTGGCTCAATTGCTCGCGCGACTGATCAAGCTTGGATCGAAGGAACTCGAACTCCTTTGGGGTTTGGTCCAGTCGCCGTCGGAGGTGATAGATCTCCTCTTCGAGGGACTTGACCTGGGCCTGGAGAGCCTCGATGTCGTCCTCGTATTGAGAGAGCTTTCGCTGATACGATGTATCGCTCTTCGGAATCTGCTCGGAGAGCTTCCGCATTGTCTTTCTGAGGGAACTTAACTTCGTCGAGACCTTTTCAGCGTCGCTCATGGCGGCCTGCCTCCCCGCGCCCTTCGTCCCCGGATTCACTGGTGCGCGTCACGGTGCAATGGGGACGTGAAGCTCAGAGCAATATATTACTTCTGATTTCAGGGCTGTCAAGTTTTTTCCTGAGGCCATATTGGAAGAATCCGCTTCCAGAGCCAATTTTCGGCTTCCATCGACAGTTCAGAGTTCATAGTTCATAGTTCATGGCAAAAGCCCAACGAGCGACATCTTTTTTTGGTTTGAACTATGAAGGCCTTTCGTTCTACTCTGAACGCAGTTTCCCTTGTATGGTTCGCATTGGCGCGACCCCAGAGAATATGATATCGTAGGGGAGATTTTGGGCCGGGCTTGACTCACGTCGAGGCCTGCGCTTAGGAGCTGAGAATGCCACGGCGGCGGATCCGCAAACACACCCGACAGGCGACCCGCGTTCTCCTTATCGTAGGTGCGATCTTCCTGTCCTTCCTCTTACTGATGGTGTTCGCATTGGGACGATGAGAGGCGAGAGAGGCGTTCACAGTTCATGGTTCATGGTTCATAGAAGGACACCAACTGTGCATTTGCTCTTTTTTTCCTATGAACTATGAACGTTTTTCGGTCTACTGTGAACGGTTTTTCTGTGATGGATGGAATGATGTACAAACCCGGTTGCGAAAGATTATACTCAAGCCAGACGTCGGACTAAACGGAGTGTCCCCCCATGCCAGCCGACAATGTCACGCCGACAGAGCTTCTGAAGATCTACTACTACCTGAAGCTGACCCGCGGCCTGGAGCAGCGGGTCATTACTCTCTACCGACAGGGCAGGATTGTTGGCGGCGTGTACATCAGCGCAGGGGAAGAAGCGATCGCGGTTGGTAGCGCTGCTGCGCTTGAGGCCGACGATGTGATCGCACCCTCCCACCGGGACCTTGGCGCGAATCTCATGAAGGGGATCACCCCAAAGGAATACCTGGCCCAGTACCTCGGCAAGCAGACCGGGCTGACGCGCGGACGGGACGGCAATGTCCACTACGGTGACATCAAGCGTGGCATCATCGGCTTTATCAGCCCGATGGCCGACCTGCTTCCGGTGGCGGCAGGGGTCGGGTTGGCCTTCAAGCTCCGGCGTGAGCGCCGCGTCGTCGCGGCCTTCTTCGGCGACGGCGCATCGAGCCGGGGCGACTTCCACGAAGCCTTAAACCTCGCCGCAGTCATGAAGCTGCCTCTCGTCTTTATCTGCCACAACAACCAGTACGCATACTCCACTCCGCTGGAACGGCAGATGGCGATCGAGCACGTGGCCGACCGGGCGAAGGCCTACGGAATGCCTGGCGTCACGGTCGATGGCAACGATGTACTTGCTGTCCGCAGCGCCGTCGCCGAGGCGGCATCTCGCGCCAGGCAAGGAGGAGGCCCCACCCTCGTGGAGGGCAAGACGATGCGGATGCGGGGCCATGCCGAGCACGATGACGCCTCCTACGTCCCAGCCTGGATGCTGGAGGAGTGGCGAAAGCTAGATCCGATCGACCGATTCGGAGGTTACCTGCGAGAGCGGCAGATCCTCGACGATGCCATAGCAAGGGAGATCGACGACCGCCTGTCCAAGGAGATCGAAGAGGCCGTAGCATTCGCGGAGGCCAGCCCATTTCCGGAGGGGAAGGACTTACTCGACGGAGTCTACGCCTCCTAGTGCCGAGCCAACTAACTTCGCCTAGCGGCGTTGCTGGCCTCCGGCGCACTTCCTGCGACGTACCCAAGAGCGTACGCCTCGATCGGCGCCGGGGGCCGCGCCTTGCCATGCTCGTTACTTGACTCGGCACAGCAGGTAGCAGCGCTCGAGGCCGAAATAGTTGGAAATATACTGACGGAGAGATGATGGAGATCACCTACCTCGAAGCGATCCGGCAGGCCTTGTGGGAGGAGATGGACCGGGACGACCAGGTCTTCATGCTTGGCCAGGACATTGGCGTCTACGGGGGCGCGTTCAAGGTCACGAAAGGATTCCTTGAGAAGTTCGGACCGGAGCGGGTGATCGATACCCCCCTCTCCGAGTCAGCCATTGTCGGCGCCGCCATCGGCGCTGCCCTCATGGGGATGCGGCCCGTGGTGGAGATGCAGTTCGCCGACTTCATTTCCTGCGCCTTCGACCAGATCGTCAATATGGCGGCCAAGCATCACTACCGCCTCGGCGAACCCGTCCCGCTGGTCATCCGGGCGCCGTACGGCGGCGGCATCCACGCCGGGCCGTATCACTCGCAATCTCCAGAGGCCTGGTTCTTTCACGTGGCGGGTCTGAAGCTGGTGGCCCCCTCCACCCCCCGCGATGCCAAGGGACTCTTGAAGGCCGCGATACGCGATCCTAATCCAGTCATCTACTTTGAGCACAAGTACCTCTACCGCCATATGAAAGGTGAGGTGGCGGATGGGGATGATCTGGTCCCAATCGGCAAGGCAGAGGTGAAGCGCCCAGGCAGCAGCGTGAGCGTCATCACCTACGGCGCCATGGTCCAACAGTCGCTCGGGGCGGCGGAAAGGCTGATGCCAGAGGGGATCGATCTCGAGGTGGTGGACCTCCGCACGCTTCAGCCGCTCGATATGGCGACGATCCTCGCCTCGGTGGAGAAGACCGGGCGCGCGATGGTGGTTCACGAGGCGCCGAAGACGGGTGGGATAGGGGGCGACATCGCGGCCCGGTTGGCCGAGGAGGCATTCCGCTACCTGGATGCCCCGATCCTCCGCGTGGCGGCTCCTCACACGCCCTTCCCCTTCAGCCCGGTGCTGGAAGCGTCGTATCTGCCCAACGCCGACAAGATCGCGTTGAAGGCCCGAGAGCTGGCCAACTTCTGAAATCGCCCGGCGAAGAGGGTCGGCGTGCGTGTCGGCTCGCGACAGGATGCCACGGCACATTACTCAGCGGAGGAACGATTCCCACGGTACACCATGAACATTGAAATCATTATGCCGCAGATGGGGGAGAGTGTCGCCGAGGGGACGGTGGTCACCTGGCTCAAGAAGGTTGGTCAGCGGGTCGCCAAGGACGAGCCGCTGGTAGCCATTACCACCGACAAGGTGGATGTCGAGATCCCCTCTCCCGGCGCCGGCGTGGTCTCCAAAATCCTCGTCCAGGAGGGGCAGGTCGCTCCGGTAGGAGCGGTCCTCGCCTACATCGGCGAGCTGGCGGCAGCGGACGTAGCCTCTGCCGGCAGCCCGATTGCCGCGATGTCGTCGAATATCACGCAGGCCACGGCGGCGGTCGGCTCGCCCGGACCTCGGCCGGAGGCATGGTACTCCCCTTCGGTCCTCCACCTCGCGAAGGAACACGGCGTGGACCTGTCACAGGTCAGAGGCACCGGCTCGGAAGGGCGGGTGACGCGGAAAGATATCCTGGACTTCATCGGGAAGGAGCCCAGTGTCATTCCGGCGACCCCTCGGGGCGGACCTCAGCCCTCCGGCCCCGCTGTTGAAGATCAGATCTTGCCGGTCAGCCATCTCAGGAGAACGATCGCGGAGAATATGGTCCGGAGCAAGCAGACCGCTCCTCACGTGACCCAGATCCACGAGGTGGATGTCACGAAGATCGCCGGATACCGCGAGGCCAACAAAGAGGCATTCTTCGAGCGGACCGGGATCAATCTCACATTTCTCCCCTTCGTGGTGAAGGCCACCGTGGATGCCCTGCAGGCCCACCCGCTGCTGAATGCCTCCTACGCCGACGAAGGGATCGTCGTGAGGAAGGCGGTCAACATCGGGCTCGCCGTCGCCCTGGAAGACGGCCTCATTGTCCCGGTGTTGCGGGACGCAGACAAGAAGAACTTCTTGACCTTGGCGAAGGAGTCGGCCCATTTGGCCGCGCGGGCTCGAGAGAAGCGGCTTAACCCCGAGGAGGTTCAGAAGGGCACGTTCACTGTCAACAACCTCGGCGCCTTCGGCGCCCTGATCGGGACACCGATCATCGTCCAGCCGCAGGTTGGGATCCTGGGCTTCGGCAGGGTAGTGAAACGACCGGTTGTTATCGACGACGCCATTGCCATCCGCTCGATGGCCTACCTCTGTCTCTCCTACGACCACCGTTTGATCGATGGCGCCTACGCCGGCGCTTTCCTCAACCGTGTTCAGGCCAACCTTGAAGGGTTCGATGTCTCAATTGTTGAGTGAATCGTTCTTGAGTGGCCCGAGATCCGCCGAGATCCAGAGCCCGGCGAGGGGATGATGTCGAACCTGAGCAACCTCCTCTGGGTCCTTTTCCTGATAGCGGCCTTCGCCCCCTACTTCCAGCAAAAGATGCTGGTGCTAGCGAGGCTTCGGCTGCTGCGGAAGCTCGAGCGGACCCGTGGGAGTCGGGTCATCACCCTCATCCACCGCCAGGAATCACGATCTTTTCTCGGTATCCCCATCCTCAGGTACATCGACATCGATGACTCGGAGCAGCTCCTCCGGGCCATTCGCCTGACCCAGAAGGATCTCCCCATCGATCTCATCCTGCATACACCGGGAGGCCTGGTCCTGGCGGCCGAGCAGATCGCGCACGCCATCAAGGCACACCCGGCCAAAGTGACGGTCTTCATCCCTCATTACGCCATGTCAGGCGGCACGCTCGTGGCCCTGGCCGCCGATGAGATCGTCATGGACGAGAACGCGGTCCTCGGCCCCATCGACCCCCAGCTTGGCGAATATCCGGCGGCCTCTATCCTCAAGGTCATCGAGATCAAAGACAAGGACGAGATCGAAGACAAGACCTTGATCCTGGCCGACGTTGCCCGAAAGGCGATAGCCCAGATCACGGCGTTCGTGCAGGATATCTTACGGGATAAGATGGAGCCGGAGCGGATGGAGATGGTGGTCAAGGCCTTGACCGAAGGACGGTGGACACACGACTACCCGATCCTGTATGAGCAGATCAAAGAGTGGGGCCTGCCGATCCGGACCGACTTGCCCGAAGAGGTCTACGCCTTGATGGACCTCTACCCGCAATCAACGCAGCACCGGCCTTCCGTCCAGTACATCCCTATCCCCTACCGGCGCGACGGGGAACCCCGGCCGAAGGGAACCCCACCCCGTTAGCCTCCTCCGAGGGTCCTTCAACTCTTCCTTGACCTCTGCGGTCGGATGATGGTGGGCGCGTTCTCGATTTCGCTCGGCGCGTTCCGACCGTTCGAGGATCCTCTCGGCAGCCGAAACAAAAAGGGCTGAACCCCATCAAGGGTCAGCTCAATGATCGGTTACTCCAGGGACATCGGATCGATCCGAATGGGGATCTGTTCAGGATCCGCCCCAGGCACAATCGGCCCGGAGAGGCCAGTCTCTCACCTGTTTCACCTCGGACCCGCCGAGGTTAGTGGGCGCAGCCTCACCCGCCCGCCCCACAGCCCCCTCACCCGCCGCCGGCGCCGACGAGGCCCCGCTCTCCCTTGAAGCTGAAGGCGGAGAACTGCCTTTCAACAGACGCGCCAGGGCAGCTCGGACATTCTACGCGAACATTGTCCCGCAAGACGAGTTGTTCAAACACCTGGCCGCAACTTGCGCAGCGATACTCGAAAATCGGCATCCGGTACCCCGTCCCCCGGGTTATTCTCCCCCGCGCTGGACGTAGCTCTTCACAAATTCCTCGGCATTCTCCTCAAGGACCTCGTCGATCTCGTCCACGAGTTTGTCGAGGTCTTCCTTCAGCTTCTTGCCTTTCTTGATCGTCTCAGGATTGGGCTGGCCAGCCTCTGGTGGGGTTCCGCCAGCGTCACGCTTTTGTTTTCGCTCCTGCTCTGCCATGCCACCCTCCTCCTCCCTGGCTCACCGAGCCGCCTGCCACACAAGGTGCTGCGCCTCCGGTATCAGGAGCTTCGTCAGGGCGAGGCGCACGCCATGCTCCGAACCCGGCAGGCACACGATCACCTTCCCCTTCGCCGCCCCGCAGAGCGCGCGGCTCATCAAGGCCGCGCTGCCGACTTCCTGGAAGCTCAGGTTCCTGAACAGCTCACCGAAACCCGGCAGCTCCTTGTCCAATAGGGGACGAATGGCCTCAATCGTCTGATCCTTCTTGCTGAGCCCGGTTCCGCCCGTCATGACGATCAGATCGATGTCTTCCTCACACAGCTTCTTGATCACCTCCTTCAGGCCTTTGGGATCGTTCTTCACTATCATAGACGCGACTTGGGAGTGGCCGGCCTCGTTCAACAGCGATTCAATGAGCCGGCCTGATTGATCGTCTTCCGGCTTGCGACTGTCGGTGATGCTCAGCCTCGCGTACCGGATCGGGCCGACCTTCTGTGACTCTGCACGATGATCGTGAACACCCATCGCTTCTCCGATTGTCCCTAGGAGATTTCCTGCTCGATCCGTAATACAATGGAGTACTCGATCCCGGTCAAT
>CAZCMC010000062.1:0-8889 GCA_964499665.1 uncultured bacterium
TCTCATCATCGTTGTCTCCTTTCACATCCGCTCGAAACCACTGAACCCTCAAGCCGTCTCTGGATGAACACCGTGACACATAGGTGCCCTCTGGAAACCTCATCCTATCTTATCATACGACGACAAGCCATCCCGGGTCACACAAAAACAGATCGCGTCTCAGACAACGAAATGCCGCGGGAGCGCTTAACGGGGGAAGGCGGGACCTTCCATCAGCGTGTGCAACCTCTACGGAACCTCCACGTAGAGATCAGTCCCTTCTGCCTTGACGGGGTAGGTCGCCACGCGAAAATCGGAATCGAACTGGCATTCTCCTGTTCGGACATTGAAATCATATCCATGCACCGGGCAGGTCACGACCTCTCCGACCAGGGAGCCATCCTGGAGCGGGCCTTCCTCATGCGGACAGATGGGACTGATGGCATAGTAATCTCCAAAGGCATTACATAAAAGCAGCTCACAGCCATCGGCCTCCACAAGCTTTTTCTGACCGGGCGCGACCTCGCCAGTCGTTGCGATCTTCACCAGTCGCGGCACCTTGCCTCCAGGGGTGTCGCCAACCCTTTCATTTCTTGTGTATCCCTCCGGCCCTCGTCTCATTGCGGGGAGGGCCTGGGCTCTCCTTCAAGGGTCAGCCTTTTCAGTTCAGCTTGAGCCTGTTCCCGGGCCTTTCGGGCATCCTTCCTTTCCAGCTCTTTCAGGCCAAGTTCGCCCCACAGATCCTCTCGTCCCGGCGTGTACCCTCGGTTCACGTCCGTGTTGAAGCTCTCGACGATCTGCGCCTTGATGGCAGTGATCTCCCGCTCGACCTTGACCTCTGTGCCCTTCGTCGCGGCCAGATGCGCCTGATATCTCGCTTTCTCGGCAAGAAGATTGACAGCTTCCCCCGACCTTCTGGCGCTAAAGAGGCGCGTGTCCTTTTGATCCTTCTCCGCTGCCTTGTAGGCTATCGCTTCATCCTTGGCCTGTGTTAGATACGATAGAGCCAGGAGGTAGTCGTCCGGCGCGTACAGGTCCGCCTGCGCATCCCTGGCCACTCCAATCGCTTTTTCCGCCTCGGCCAGGGACTTCAGAAAGATAACCTCTTGCGCATTGACAACACTGCTCCAGACCGTCAAAGAGATCAGGGCGACGATGAGGGTCGATACCATGCTTTGAGCGCTTCGCCACGATCCTCTCATTCTGATGACTCCTTCGCGCTAGGGCCCGCTCTTGTAAAGATCACAGGACGTCTTGTTCACGATCAGACCCAGTTACCGTGCTTGGCAATACGCCTCGCGTTGGGTGAGACGACCCCAGAGGCCCTAAGGCCGAGCAGGCGGCATCCCCCCGTTTGTCATTTCAGGTCTGCAGGCTCCGGATTCCCCAGATCGGCAATGCAGGTGCCCACGGCCTTCTCAATTGTCGGCCCACACCCCTCGACCCGCCGACCCTTCAATTTGACACTCGCGCGTGCGACATACTCGTGACGGGGATTTGGCTTCCCCTCCTTGATATCGAGCCGAATGACCGAAATCGTCACCACCCCCCCCTTCATCGTGACATAGTGGTAAAACGTCATCGGGCCAAACTCCGCAGCCTCTTGTAACTCGGGGTATTCCGCCCACCCAGCACGACTATCAAGGTTCATCAGCTAACCCTCCGGTGACTCACCCTCGAACCACGCGACGCGATTATCCAATCTTTGACGAGACCGCAGAAACACGCTCGCCGAGATAGCGAAACCGCTCCACAAACCTCGATTTGTCAAGATGTCCGGCGCGCGCCAGCGCCTCGACCTGCCCCTGTGACGCGAAGTCCTCAGGCCCCAATCGGATCATGTAGGCACGGAGCGTTTGATACGACTCCGACTCGATATCGACATAACGGACACGGATCTTGCCGGTCTGGCCATCCAGCATCTCCCGAAATGGGATCGGGACCAGCTTTCCCCCTTGAATCGTCACCATCGCCCCGGTGCTCCCGTTGAGCAGGAAACGGGTCGCCCAGTATCCCAGGCTTCGACAGTACTGGATGTCAAACGCGCCAGGTGGAGCGCATCGGAGTTCGTAGCCAAGATCCTTCGCCACTATTGTGACATCCACGCCGCGCGCTCGAAGGCTCGCGGAGACTTGGTCCTTGAGCACCTGCCCCAGCTCCAGCTCCGAGAGCCGCACGTTTCCATAGCTGTCGCGGTCAACGGAGCCGAGCGTGGCGCCGTCAAGCTTCTCAGCCAGTCCCTCGCTCAGAATCGCCACCCCGTGCCCTTTTCCAGAGGCACGCCGCTTGATTATCGCCCCTTCAAGAATGTCAGCGAGCAGTTGGATGGGAATCTTCGGTTCGGGGAATTCTTCCCCGATAACCGTCAAGGTCGCACCGGCGCCGCCGCCAATTCCAAGCGCCAGATGACCAGCCCTCCGCCCCATTACGGGAACAAAAAACCATCGGTCTGTGGTGACAGCGTCCTCCATCAGATTCATGACGAGATCTTTACCAAGATTGCACGCCGTCGTGAAGCCAAATGTCGCCACCTCATGGGGGAGAGGGAGATCGTTGTCGATGGTTTTCGGAACGTGAGCGAGGGTGACCATACCCTCCAGAATCTCCGCCAGCCGAGACGCCGCAAAGGCGGTGTCATCTCCCCCGATCGTCAGCAGGTGCGATACCCCTAGCGTGCCGAGCGCCTCAGCCACATTCCGAAGCGCCTCCGTCGATCGTGTCGGATTCTCCCTGGACGTCCGTAGGATGGACCCTCCATCAAAATGAATACGGGACACCTCAGCGATCTCGATCTCCGTGACATGGCTTGTGTCCCCTCGCGCGAGCCATTTGAATCCATCGTAGCAGCCGAGCACACGCACCCCGTGGTTGCGCGCCTCTATGGTCGCGGCCGCAATGACGCCGTTAATCCCTGGCGCGGGGCCGCCTCCAACAAGAATAGCCAGTGTGTTCATTCAATCCCTACAGCGGAAAGGAAAGCCTGCAAGCCGGCGGACTGTCCTGGAGGCATGCCGCATGCTTCTGATGATACGGGCAGGGCCATACTGCAACGGGATGCCGCTTCGATCGAGAGAGGAAAAGGTGTGTCTGACACCTATGAAGCTAACTGTAGCCCCACTTTTGCTTATTGGCTTTCACTTCATCCGGTGTGGGAGCCTTCTGATCCGCCGGCCGCTCGGGCACCTCCCGCGGGGCACCGACGATCGCGGCGTCTAACGCGATGTCGTCGGCAAAAATGGCCGGCACGGCCTCATCCTTAAATATCGCCTCCCAGGGGCATTCCGGCTCGCAGGCTCCACAATCGATACACTCCTGTGGGTCGATAAAGAGCCGGTTCGGAAATTTCGGGTCTGTGCCCGTATACTTATAGATGCAATTTACCGGGCATACTCCCACACACGAGATATCCAGACAATCCCGACAGAGTGCCGTGATCACCCAGGTCATGGTTCCTCCTCATTGAAGGGAGCCGAGGTTACCCAAGTATCGTTCCACTTTCACGTCACACTACAAGATCAAGCTATTAGTTTACGAGCAAGAGGCGTTGCTGTCAACCCATTCAGCGGGCGAGTCGTGTCCGGCATGTCAAGGGAGAATGACGAAGGGAGGCGTGACAATCCTGAGACAATGGCCTGTCGGTCATTTGTCGGATGCCGACAGAAAGGAAGGATGATCCCAAAAGAAGAGGGCCACGAATCATCGTGGCCCCCGTTATTCCATGGAGCGGGAGACGGGACTCGAACCCCCAGAATACGCTCAGAAGGCAGCTCCCTACTTGTGTATTCGATTAACCTTTTTGCCTCTCCGCCATTTGGTTGACGGAGACCGGACGACCGATCCCGCCATAGGTTCAGACGTCTTCCACCGCAAGTCATCGATCTTGACAAATTCGATTTCCTCTCGGCTGAAGAGTCCGGTCATCTCTGAACGCAGGCGGCGCAAGGTCATTTCGCAGTACTTCGAGTCAATGTCCACCCCGATGCTGTTCCGAGAGGCTTTCATCGCTGCAAGCATCGTCGTCCCTGTCCCACAAAATGGATCCAGAACTGTGTCCCCTTGAAACGAAAACATCCGGACCAGACGGTATGCGAGCTCTAGTGGAAAAGGAGCGGGATGCTCTTTCGTGGATGCACCGGTTAGATTCCAAGACTGCTGAAACCACGCCCCGTATTCCTTCTTGCTAATCATGCTGAGACGGCGTTGCTCCTGGGTCGGCTTGCGATAACCTCCAGGTTTACGCTGCATCAAGATAAATTCTATGTCATTCTTGATGATGGCATTCGGCTCATACGGTTTGCCGAGGAATTTCGACCCTCTGTTCACCTCGTATGTAGCGTTGGAAATTTTATTCCAGATAATCGGGTTGAGGTTATCGAATCCGATCTTTCTGCATGACACTGCGATGTCAGCATGAAGCGGTACGACAACGTGACGGCCGTGTTGACGACGGGAGAGGCAGACATCACCAACAACGCAGACCAGCCTACCTCCAGGGACTAAGACTCTAAGACACTCCCGCCAAACCTTCGTCAGCTCCTCGACAAACGCCTCGTAGTCCCCCACGTGGCCTAATTGATTCGGTATATCGCGATACCGCTTCAGTGTCCAATATGGTGGCGACGTTACTACCAGATGCAAACTTTCATTTGCCAAGAAAGACAGATCGCGTGCATCGGCTTCGACGAGACGATGGTGAGTTGTTGCTACGTTCATTTCTTTGAGCCACCTAAGATTGAGAGCAACATTCGGGCGGCATTCTCTATCGACTCGTCTTCCTGAGAAGCGAAGACTATACTGTCGATATTACCAGATCGGAGCCGGTTCTGGATATTCACATGCTCATCTAAAAACGGGTAGTATACCACTGCCCCAAATTTGCTCATCGGAAAAGCAGACTTCAACTTCGCCGCTTTATTCACGATCTCATCACAGCGCTTATGGATGTCTCTCCTCGCCTCGATTCGTTTCACGTCAACCCCTAACTCGATTTCCCCCGAGGTCGGAGCGGCTGCGTCCAACTCGAAGCGCTCGCCCCCCACTGCGAATGATCGCTTCTTGAAACGGGATAGAGCGAAACTGTTTAGTGCTTCGATGATCTTCCGTTCCCATCTCCCCTTGCCTTTCCGAATTTCTTTATCGATGAAGGCCACACGGTCGATGCGGGCTAACGTGGGGATCTCGAGATAGACCGGTAAGAATGGCTTAATGTATCCTGCCAAAACCTTCGCTTCGTCTCTACTTACCCTAGGATCATAGGTATCGACATTCTTTATCCCGAGATCCCTTTCGATAGCGCGGGCTGCGATATTACAGGACGCCAGAACGGGTTTTAAGACCAAGGGGTGGGCAAAAATAGCCTTTGACAGCTTGATAGCGCTCATCCCAGAAAAAACGATGACATCCACGCTCCGCGTCTCTATAAAACCGGAGAACGCTTGATGAAGCGCCTCCTCTATAACCCTTTGACGGTGGTCTGCATCGCCCTTGACCCACTGCATATACTCTGCATGACTTCCATACCCACGCGGCATCAGGCATCCTTAAAAGAAATCTTTCCCAAAAACAACTACGGGGTCGCGACACCTTCGCGACCCCAACGATTCCATCTGGAGCGGGAGACGGGACTCGAACCCGCGACGTTCAGCTTGGGAAGCTGACATTCTGCCACTGAATTACTCCCGCGCCCCCTCCTGTCTAACAAAAGACCTGATGGTTGTCAATCGTTTTCAAGCCGCGAGATCCGGCCTGATGAGCGTGAATCTTCGTAATCGCGCCGCCACGCCTCAAGAGACTGGCGAACGTAGGTCAGCCCTTCTTCGAGGCTGTTGATGAGTCGCATCGCCTGAGCCTCTCGGACGCGATCGAGGACCACGCCCAGGAACGGGCCCGGCGCAAGGCCGAGGACCCCTATGAGATCGTCCCCGCAGACGAGAGGCTCCGTCTGGCTCGCCCGAAACTCTGTTCTATAGAACCGGAACATCTCTCGCAAGAAGATCTGATACTGACCGAACTCCTCGACCTCGTCGCCGATCGTGGCCCGGAGATCCGCCCAGGAGTGCAGAAGAACGGCGGGTGCAACGTCGCCCAGCCCCCGAAAGAGGCGATACATCGCCCTCGCGGTGACTGTCGCTTCGCGAGACAGGCGCAACGGGCGCAGGTGATGTCGCTCGATATCCGCGACGAGGGCGGTCGCTTGCTTTCCCAGGCGAAGCCGTTCGCAGAGGCGCATCAAGATAGGCAGTCCAGCCTCTTCGTGCCCAAGAAACCGAATGCGTCCATCCGGTTGCACGGTTCGGGTCTCCGGCTTGCCGAGGTCATGCAGCAGCCCGACCAGCTTGAGGATCGCCGCTTCGGTGACGCCGGCCTCGATCTCCCGCTCAAGCCGCTCGTGCAACCAGACATGATCATCGGGAAAAAACCGGCCAAGGTCAGTCAGCAGTAGCTCGACTGATCGAAGCGTCTCCAGTGAGTGTTCCCAGAGCGGAAGACGATGCGGCGGGCTGGCCGGAACAGCCTTGAGCGTCTCAGCCTCCGGGACCAGCACCTTCAGAAGCTGCAAAATGTCGAGGGACTCGATGGCTGGCGCGGCAGGGACCAACTCGATGATCCTGAACAGCTCCTCCCGCACACGCTCTCCGGCTGCGATGGCGAGGAGTGGAGCACACTCGATGATCGCGAGCCGGGTTGCCTCCTCGATTGTGAAGTTGAGCTCGCCTGCCAGGCGGACGGCGCGCATCAGGCGGAGGGGGTCCTGATCGAAGGTTGATGCGGCAAGGGCTCGAAGGCGCCGTCGCCTCAAATCATCCAGACCCCCCGACGGATCGATGACGGGCACGACCGCGTTGCGGAGACCTGAATCGAGTCTTACGGCGAGGGCATTGACCGTGAAGTCACGCTCGGCCAAGTCTGCCTCGATGGTCTCTCCCTTCGGCCTGCTGATGTCGATCCGGATAAGCGTTCCATTGCGGTGGGCGAGTGCGCGCACAGTCTCCTGGTCAAGATGAAAGAGGGTCGCCCCAAGAACCCCGGCGACGGTGCGGCCAAATGGCTCAGGTTCCCCCCAGACGACCAGATCGAGGTCAATCCGCCTGATCGGGTCGCGCCCAAGCAAGCGATCACGCAGGTACCCGCCTACCAGGTAGATGGGGCCTACTTGGGCCGCGAGCTCGCTGATGGTCCGAATGTAGGGATCGTTCCGCAGGGTGTCCGGAGAAAGGGTGGACGCCGGCCTCATCGGACAAAGGCGCAGAGCTTGGACAGGGGACAGATGGAACAGAGGGGCGCGCGCGGCTTGCAGGTTTTCCGGCCGTGCTCCACAAGGTTCATGTGCATGGAATAGTAGAGGGCGGGTGGGACCATCGATTCCAGCAGGGCCTGAGCCCGTTCGGCGCTGGCCTTGTCATTCACCAGCCCAAGGCGCTTGGTGACGCGATAGACATGCGTGTCAACGGGGAACGCCGGTTTGCCAAGCGAAAAGAGCAACACGCACGCGACGGTCTTTGGGCCGATCCCCTTGAAACGGGAGAGGTAGGCCTTCACCTCTTCGACGCTCAGGTCTCGAAGGAAACTCAGATCGAAATGGCCCTGCTCCCGATGAATCCGATCGAGGATCGCCTTGATCCGCGCGGCCTTGAGGTTGGCCAGGCCTCCCGAATCGATCGACTCGGCGACCTTGCGCACCGATGCGCGGTGCGCCTCTTCCCACGTAGGCATGACCTGGCGGAGCATTTGAAATGCCCTACGGCTGTTGATATCGCTTGTGTTCTGGGAAAGGATCGTGAGAATCAGTTCGTCGAGAGGATTGCCTCGCGTCTTGCGAGGTCCCTTCAGGCCGTAGGATCGTTCAAGGGCCGCATGAATTTTGGTGATGAGGGTCGTTGAGAGCATCTTGCCTCTCGTCTTCCCGGGGTGGGTCTGAGGTGGGTGAATGCAGGGTACGGGATCGATGGGCGAAAGTCAACGCCAAACTCTCACCAGAAAAATTTCCTTGCCATAACCGCCCCCTCGCCTCTATCATCAAAGAAGGTAACCGCGACCGGCGATTGCTCGCTGCTGCTGCCATGGTGTTGTGAGTGTCCGGCGCAAGGCAGAACGGTGGTTCCTCTGAATGGAGGCAGGGCAATGAGGATCACCGCGGAGATGAAGATCGATAATGTGGTGCGACAGTATCCGGAGACCGTCCAGGTCTTCAGTCGCTACGCCGTGGGCTGTTTGGGTTGCTCGGGGGCCGAGTATGACGATATCGCCTACGGCGCCCAGGTCCACGGCCTGAACCTTGACCAGCTCCTTCGGGAGTTAAACGAAACCGTTTCCCTGAGAAACTGAATCCGAGCCTCGCGTGTTCAGAACCCTCAAGCGGGACATCCAGGCTGCTCTGGATCGTGACCCAGCGGCCCGCAACGCCCTCGAAGTTTTTCTATGCTACCCGGGTCTTCACGCCCTCTACGTTCATCGCGTCGCCCACTGGCTCTGGAATCATCACCTGAAGACGCCCGCCCGCTTCATCTCGCACATCGGGCGATTCCTCACCGGCATTGAGATCCATCCGGGCGCAGTGATCGGCCGGGGCCTGTTCATCGATCACGGCATGGGGGTGGTCATCGGCGAGACCACGGAGATCGGCGAGAACGTCACCATCTATCAAGGCGTCACGCTGGGCGGTACGAGCCTTGAGAAAAAGAAGCGGCATCCGACGATCGGGAACAATGTCGTGATCGGCTCCGGTGCCAAGATACTCGGCCCGTTCAAGGTGGGGGATAATAGCCGAATCGGTTCCGGCTCTGTGGTGGTCAAGGAGGTCCCCCCAAACGCGGTGGTGGTTGGCGTGCCCGGACAGGTCACCTTTCGGGATGGCAAGCGGGTCCCCCAGGCGATCGACCTTGAGATGACCGATCTCCCCGACCCGGCAGC
>CAZCMC010000063.1:0-8723 GCA_964499665.1 uncultured bacterium
TCTACCTCCCCTCGCCCCTCCTTACAAAGGAGGGGACTCCCTTCGGAACCACCCACGTCCTTCCAAGCACCCACACGATTTCCGGAAGAGCCATTAAACAATAGGAAATTGCTTCGCGAAGTTTACACTGAGAGAAGCGAACGTGCTCGCAATGACGATGTGACAGCATCTAGCAGAGATCGACCGGATCGACACTCACCTGAACCTTCGCGCGCTCTGATGCAGGGAGCAGTGCAAGGGTGTCTCGGATCCAGCAGCGCAGCGCCTCTGGATCAGGACCCTTGGCGAGGAGCTGCCAGCGGTAAGACCCCTTGAGCCTGTGGAGCGGCGCCGGGGCGGGCCCCTCGAGGGCCAGGGGCGGAATGGCCCGCTCCAGCAAGAGCTCGGCGAGCCGCTCGGCCAGCCCCTGTGACTGGTCCTCCTTCAGGGAGGCGACAACAAGCAGGATCAGGAAGCCGAACGGGGGAAGCCCGCGGTCTTTCCTGAGCGCGCGCTCGTACCGGTAGAGCCCTTCGTAGTCATTCTTCTGGGCGGCAACGATGCAATAGTGATCCGGGTTATAGGTTTGGACCAGCACCTGACCTGGGCGGTCACCACGCCCGGCCCGTCCGGCCACCTGCGTCAGCAGGGAATAGGTCCGCTCCCCGGCCCTGAAATCAGGGATCTGCATCGAGGCATCGGCGGAGAGGACTCCCACCAGGGTGATGCCGGGAAAGTCGTGTCCCTTCCCGACCATCTGCGTTCCGATGAGGATCTGCGTCTGTCCCTCCTCCACTGTCCTGAGGATCTGCTGGTGCGCCCGCTTTCGCCGCGTGGTGTCGCGATCCATCCTGGTCAGCGCCGCCATCGGGACGAGCGCTCTTGCGGCCGCCTCGACCTGCTGCGTCCCATACCCCAACAATCCGAACGCGATCCCTCCGCACTTGGGACAGCGCGCGGGCGGCCGCTCCCGGTGATCGCAGTAGTGGCAGCGCATCCTGGCGTCTACCGCATGGTAAATCAGCGAGACACTACAGCGTGGGCAGCGCATGGCAAAGCCGCACTCGCGGCAGAGCAGTAGCCTGGCGTAGCCTCGTCGATTCAAGAACAGGAGGACCTGCTCTCCTTTGGCCAGCGTCTTCTTGACCGCGTCGGCGAGTGGACGGGAGAAGATATGCGGCCCCCGCTCGCCGCGCGCCTTTTCCTGTCGCATGTCGATGAGCGTCATGCAGGGGAGTGGTCGGCCCTCGACCCGCTCCGGCAGAACAAAGAGCCGATAGGTTCCCTCCTTTGCGCGATGAAAACTTTCGAAGGCAGGGGTGGCGGAGCCCAGCAACACCGGGATCCCCAGCATCTCTCCCCGCGCCAGGGCGAGGTCCCTTGCATGGTAGCGCGGCTCATCATTCTGCTTGTAGGAGGAGTCATGCTCCTCATCCACAACGATGAAACCGAGGCGGGAGAGGGGAGCGAAGACGGCAGACCGCGCTCCCACCACGATGTCGGCCTTCCCGCTCTTGATGCGGCGCCATTGATCCAGCCGTTCGCCCGGCGAGAGGCCGCTGTGCAGCAGCGCCACCCTGTCTGCAAAGCGGGCGCGGAATCGCTCAGCCGCCAGAGGTGTCAGGGAGATCTCCGGAACCAGCACGAGCGCCTGCCTCCCCTGCCGGACGATCTCTTGGATCACCCGTAGGTAGACCTCGGTCTTCCCGCTCCCGGTCGTGCCGAACAGAAGGGCCGGGAAAAAAGTACCTGAGGCTACTCCCTGAAGAAGGCCCTCAACCGCCTCCCGCTGAGCGGGGGTCAATTCGGGTGGGACGCTCTTTTCAACGGTCGCCCCTTCCCAGGGGCTCCGCTCGACCTCTTCCTCCTCACGGCAGATGAGGCCCCTCGCGATGAGGCCCCGCACTGCGGAGGCGCCGGCTATGGCGGTGGCCTTCACGGAGGTGATTGTGGCCTCTGATTGCAGCAGGTGTTCCAGGAGCGACGCCTGTCGCGGGGCCCGGGCGTGAAGGACGGCAAGACTGGCCTCCACCGTGGCCCGGTCGGCCGGAAGGCGCAGCACGGATCGGCGGGCGGGCCGGACGGCAGGTGGGCGATCGTCGTACTCCAACCTGACCAACTCCCGGCTGACGAGGTGCCGGACAAGTCGATCGACCTCCCGGCTCGGCCAATGGCGCTTGAGGGATGAGAGGGGGATTCGGCGCCGCGTCTGGAGGGCGGCCAGGATCTGCCTCTGCGTCGGGTCAAGCCGATCGTCCTCTTGGATGAGCAGCTCCGGCGATCCGATCAGCTCCACGATCCGGGCCGTGGAACGATCGATCCCGGGCGGCAGGGATGTCCGGATCACCAGCCCCCACGAGGTCAGATAGTAGTCGGCTGCCCATCGGGTAAGCTCCAGCATGTGGCTGTCAAGCAGCGGCTCAGGGTCGAGCAGATCATGGATCGCCTTGAGCGACGCGTCAGGCGCGGAGGTCGCGAGCCCGACGATGTACCCGGTGATCCTCCGATCTCCCAGCGGAACCAGCGCGCGCACACCGGCGACCGCCGGGCCGCGCATGCCAGGTGGCACCTCGTAGGTGAAGGTGTGCTGAACCTTGAGAGGCAGCGCCACCTCAACGAGACCAGTTGATTCGGATTCGATCATCGTAAACGTGTGAGGACTGACTATGAGCCGGAAAGCAGCCGGAGGCGTTCGTATTCTCGCTGGAGGAGCTTCATGTCCTCCCAGACGGTCTTCTTCTCGTAGGGGTTGCGCAGGAGGTAGGCAGGATGAAAGGTGGGAAGGACCGGGATCCCTTGATAGCTGTGAAATCTGCCACGGAGTTTCGAGATCGGCTCCTTGGTTCGCAGCAGGATTTGGGTTGCAAAGTTGCCGAGGGCACAGATCAGCTTGGGCTTGATGGCTTGAAGCTGGCCGATCAAGAACGGCTCGCACGAGGCGGTCTCATCCGGCTCCGGGTTTCGATTGGCCGGAGGTCGGCACTTGATGATGTTGCAAATGTAGACCTGGTCGCGCGTCAACTTCATCGCCTCGATGATCCGGGTGAGGAGCTGTCCGGCCCGCCCCACGAACGGCTCGCCCTGCTCGTCTTCGTCCGCCCCCGGCGCCTCGCCCACGAAGACGAGCCAGGCGTTCGGATCGCCGACGCCGAAGACGATGTGCTTCCGACCCGTGTGCAGCTTGCAGCGCGTGCACTCACCCAGCTCTTCCCGCACCTGGGTGAGTGTCAGCGAAGGTGCCGGCGCAACGCCACGGCGCTCGGGCCAGGCGACGTGAAGGCGTTCGACCCCGAGTCGCTGCTGGCGACGCAGATGGGCGCGAGCCTGCTGGATCAATTCGCGGAGTTCGTCGATGTCGGAACTGGCTACCTCAGGCATGTCACACGCTCCAGCAATGCCCCCTCACCCCCACCCTCTCCCCCACATGCGGGGGCGAGGGGTTCCGGGAATGGACCCACCCCCTGGAACAAGAGGGCGAGGGTGAGTGTGTCAAACCCGTTCGTGACCCCTCTAGCCTGTTCTGGAATCTGTGGTCCTCCGCTGCTGTCGGAGGCGAACAACGCGATCGAGGATCCGGCGAGCCACCTGACGCTTTGGCAGGAGGGGCAGCTCTTCGACACCCCCATCCAGGTCGAGAATGCTGACGACGTTGGTATCGTGGGAGAAGCCGGCCCCCTCCGCGCCGATGTCATTGACCACGATCAGGTCAAGATTCTTTTCCTTGAGCTTCCCCCCGGCCTGTCGCAGCAGATCGCCGGTCTCCGCCGCGAATCCGACCACAATGCGCGCGCCCTTTTGCGCGCCGATCTCTTTCAGGATGTCGGGGTTCGGAACCAGCTCCAAGGTGTGCGACTCCTCGCTCTTCTTGAGCTTCGACGTGGACGGCTTGGAGAGGCGATAGTCGCTCACGGCGGCGGCCTTGATGACGACCGTCGCCTTGGGGAGGTGATCAAACATCGCCGCGCGCATCTGCAGGGCTGTTTCCACCTGAATCACCTCAACCCCTCTGGGGGCCGTCAGGGCCGTCGGACCGCTCACCAGGATTGTTTGGGCGCCGCGATCCGCCGCCTCTTGGGCAATGGCGTAGCCCATCTTGCCGGACGAGCGGTTCGTCAGGTAGCGGACCGGATCGATCGGCTCGTGCGTCGGGCCGGCCGTCACGAGAACCACTTCGCCCGCCAGATCGTTCGTCGGTTGGAGGATCTCTGTCACCGCCTTCAGGATCTCCTGAACCTCGGCCAGACGTCCAGGGCCCCACATCCCTGACGCCAGTTCGCCCTCCGCCGGTCCGACGATCCGAACCCCCCACGTCCGCAGTCGCTCCAGGTTTTCCTGGACGGCGGGGTGACGATACATGTCAGCGTCCATGGCCGGCGCCAGCAGGACCGGCCGCGTGCTGGCTAGAAAGAGATTGGTCAGCAGATCATCGGCCAGCCCTCGCGCGAACCTGCCGATGACGTTGGCGGTGGCTGGAGCCACCAAGAGCAGATCGGCCCCCTCGGTCGCGGCGATGTGGCGGATCTTTGCGTCGTAATCGAGGGTGAATAGATCGGTCATCACCTCTTGTCGGGAGAGGGTCGCGAAGGTGAGGGGCGCCACGAAACGCTGGGCGGATTCGGTCAAGACGACCTTCACTGAGGCGCCGGCCTTGACCAGCTCCCGCAGGAGCTCCACCGCCTTATACGCGGCGATGCTCCCAGTCACGCCAAGAACGATCTCTTTGCCCGCGAGCGAAGTGCGTTCAGAGTTCATGGTTCAGAGTCCACTATGGCAAACGCCTTAGACATCGTTACATCGTCATTGCGAGCGACCAAATAAGCCGAAGCCCAGAGCGAAGCGAAGGGGCGGCAATCTTGCCCCTCCCGTCTGTATTATTGTGAGATTGCGGAGCCTGCCCCGAGCCCCGAGACTTCGACAGGCTCAGTCGAGCGATTGCTTCGGCCGACTTTATCGGCCTCGCAATGACAGGCGAGGGGTCCCGCTCCTCGCAATGACAACCCCACTAACGCGTTTGCATTCGTAGCTGTTAACTGTTCTTCATTCCGGCCGGGCGGTCTGTTCCAACGCGCCGTACTGGGCCCGATAGCGATAATAGCTTCCCAGAACCCGCTTCACGTACTGCTGCGTCTCCGAGAATGGGATCTCCTCGATGAACTCATCGTCCGACCGATGCCCCCTGGTTTCCATCCACCGGCGCACATGGTGAGGTCCGGCGTTATAGGAGGCCAGGGACAGGACCCAGTTGCCCTTGAACTCCTCGAGCATCTTTGCGAGGTATCGAGTCCCGAGCTTGATGTTCGCCGCCGGCGATTCCAGGTTCACGCTCTCGCCAGTGGCGCCGGACGCATTGACGATCTGATCGGCCGTTTTGGGCAGAAGCTGCATCAGCCCGACCGCACCGGCGCGCGAGACCGCCCTTTCGCCGAAGGCGCTTTCTTCCCGGATCAGCGCAACGACCAGATAGGGGTCCAGAGTATGGCGGGTGCTCTGCTCCTTGACCAGCTCCCAGTATCCGAGCGGATAGAGAAAGTCCCAGTATCGCGGCACCGGCTCTGTGGGACGGGTCTGGGCGTAGAGCGGACGGAGGAGGCGTTTCGCAACCCACAGGCTCTTTTCGATGCGACCGAGCTCGAGGAAGGCGCTGCAGGCCTCGTACAGTAGCCCGCGGTCTTCACCATATCGCCGAGTAAGGGCCCAGAACTCTTCCGACGCTTCGTCTCGCAGATTCAGCTCCTTAAGCAATCTGGCCTTTATCACCTGAGGGGCGTTCGGGGCCGGCACGGGTTCGAGTGGCGAGGGAACAGCGACCTTCAGCGACGCGGCAGTCACGACGCCGCCCGCAGATGGAGCCAGCCGATCCAGGCGGAGACGGGCCTGCTCGATGTAGTAGTACTCATCGCTGAAGGTCTCGAGCAAGGCCCGGTAAGCCCCCAGCGCCTCCGGTTTCTTTCCCAGTTGTTCGAGGATCCTCGCCCTCCAGAAGGAAGCCTGCACCCGGAGCCGCGAGGGTGCGGAGGCTCCTTTCTGAAGTCGCTGCAAATCGTGAAGCGCCGTGGTCAGGGCCGATTGTCGGTAATTGATCCAGGCTCGGGCCCAGAGCGCGGTATCGACAAGGTCGCTGGAGGGATGTTCCCGAATCAGGCGTGACAGGGCCTCAACGGCGCGCTTCGGATTGCGGTCCTCGCTGTAGTTCAAGGCCACCATGTACAACGAATCGTCGCCCCACGCGCTTCGCGGGTAGACATCGGCCAGACGCGTCAGGGTCGCAATCGCCTTCTCTCGATCGTCCAGCCGACCGTAGCTCCGCCCGATCCAGTACAGCGCCTCCGACCGAAGGGAGGATGCCTCCTTCGTCATGGGCGAGAGGACGCTGATGGCCAGGTGGTAGTCCCGGAGGTGAAAGCGGCTGATCCCGCTCAAGAGCCTGGCGCGGGAGGCATGCGGCGTGTTCCCGGCCAGGAACGGCGAGAACCCGGCCGCCGCCTGGGCATGTTGCCCGCTGTTGTAGAGGGCGAGGGCGCGGTCGAACTGTTCGCTAAGGGTGAAGGGGGGCGCCTCCGCCATCGAGTTCAAGAGCTCGCCGGCTCGAGCTGCTTCCTGGCTTCCCGGCCACTTGAGCCACAGTTGTCGCAGCAGCCCCTCTGCTTCGCCCTGCCTTCCCTCCTTCAAGAAGATCTCTGCTAGAGCAAGCGTGGCCTCCCGGCGCTGGGACGCGTCCGAGGCCCGAGAAAGATAGTCCCGATAGGCCTTCCCGGCCTCGGAGAGTAGATTGACAGCAGCGTACAGGCTTGCACGCTCCAGCTCAGCCCGTTCGGTCAGGAGACTGCCGGGGTGTTCCAGGAGAAGGCGCGACAGAAGATCGATCGCTTGCGGTTTCTGGCCCAGTCCCCGATGGGCGGATGCTGCCAGGTAGAGGGAATAGTCTGCCAATAGTGGAAGCTGCCCCGCAGAAGCCTCCAGCAGCCCGACGGCCTCCTGCCACATCCCCTGTCGGTGCAGCGAGACGCCCAACAGAAATCCGGCCTCGGGCGCCCTCGGGAATCCATCCCGACGACGCAGGTCATCAAGGAGCGGGGCGGCGCTCTGGTAATCTCCTGCACCGATCCTCTCGAGCGCGGCTCTCCATGCCGCCTGCGGATCAACCTGAGGGGAGGTAGACGCGGCAATCAGTACGAGCAGGGCGAGCGAACAGGCGACGCGAGCCGCCCTGCCCCTGTTTATTGCTGCTTGACCCCCGTTCTGTTCTCTCATCTTTGGACTCAGCCGCAAGCGAGGCCAACCGAGGCGTACGTTTCCGGGTACGTCGCAGGGAGCGCCCCTGGGGCCAGCAACACCGCTAGGCGAAGTTACCTGGACCGGCACTAGGCGCCAGAGGCCAGCTCTTCCAGGCTCGGTCCGAACGGCGGGCGGGCGACGCCCCGATCGGTAATGATCGCGGTGATGTACCGGGCCGGCGTGACGTCAAAGACCGGATTCGCCGCCGAGATCCCAACCGGAGCGGTCCGAACGCCGGCCCAGGTCGTCACCTCTTCAGGGCTCCGCTCCTCGATCGGAATCTCCTCGCCACTCTTGAGAGAGAGATCGATGGTGGAGATGGGTGCTGCGACATAGAACGGAATCCCGTGCTCCTTGGCCAGCACGGCCAGGGTATAGGTCCCGATCTTGTTCGCCACGTCCCCATTTCGGGCGATCCGATCAGCCCCGACGACCACGAGGTCGATTCGACCCCGCTGCATCAGATGGCCGGCCATGTTGTCGGCGATAAGCGTGACCGGGATGCCGTCCTGATGGAGTTCCCAGGCGGTCAGCCGAGCCCCCTGCAGAAACGGCCGCGTCTCATCCACCCAGACCGAGAGGCGCGTGCCGGCCGCGTGCGCCGCTCGGATCACGCCAAGCGCCGTCCCGTAGCCGGCGGTGGCCAGGGCGCCGGCGTTGCAATGGGTCAGGACGGCTGCCCCGTCGGCGATGAACCCTTTGCCGTGCTCGCCCATCGCACGGTTGCCGCGGATGTCCTCTTCCCGGATCGCCTGGGCTTCCCGGATCAAGGCCTGCACGATCGCAGGGATCGGGAGGTCCTTGCTCTTCTCGGCGCAGCGCTTCATCCGATCGATCCCCCAGGCAAGATTGACGGCAGTAGGGCGGGTCCTGAACAACTCCTCGCCCTGGCGGGACAATTCCTTCAAAAAATCCTCTACATTGTCCGCCCGGATCGCCTTGGCGGCCAGGGCAAGCCCCATCGCGCCGGCCACTCCAATGGCCGGGGCCCCGCGGATCTGCATTGTCCGGATTGCGTCAGCGACCGCAGCGACGTCGCGACACTCGACGTAGACCTCCTCGAGCGGCAGTCTCCGCTGATCGATCAGCCGGACCGTGTCGGCCGGCGTCCACTCTATTGTCTGAAACACCTCTGACCTCTGATGCCGCCCCACCGATCGCGCTGCAAACCCCTCATTTAAGTACATTAGCATGGTAGCCGAAGCCCCTTCAACTGAAATGTAGACCGCGCTCTACCATTTCCCCTCCTTTGTAAGGAGGGGTTCGGGGAGGTAGAGGTATCGGCTCTACCCCACCTGGCCTCCCCTTACAAAGGGGAGGCGAACCTTCGAATCACCACCAAGGCAGTAGTCTTGTGATGAATTACGTGGCTAGCTAGGAAGCTGGACTTTTGGAGCGGCGGGTGGCTTTCGATGCCGGCGGCGGTTGGACGGCCGTTCTCCTGGTTTGCGGCTGGGCCCCGCCGGTCC